>JBHPDI010000007.1:0-37951 GCA_042577985.1 Halobacteriota archaeon
AGTGTGTAGGCTCGAGAGATGTGAAAAATAATCCCTACTGCTCTTCGGTGTGCTGCATGCACGCCACAAAGGAGGCGATACTGGCAAAGGAACATTACCCCAACATAAATAACTATATTTTTTACACTGATATGAGGGCATTTGGAAAAGGATTCCAAGAATACGTAGACAGGGCTAAGAATGAGTATGAAGTAATTTATATCAGGAGTAGGCCAGGAGAGATAACCGAAGATAAGGAAACGAAGAATCCAGTGATATGGTACGACGACACGGTAGTAAGGGAGTTAAAAAAGCTTGAGGTAGGTTTAGTCGTGCTTTGTACAGCCTTAACCCCAAGCAGTGGGGTAGAAGAGCTTGCATCCGTCTTAGGGGTTAAGCTAGACGAAAACAGATTTTTCAAGATTGCAGATCCACTATATGCTCCACTGGATTCCAGCAGGGAAGGAATTTTAGTTTGCGGATATTGTCAGAGCCCAAAAGATATTCCAGAAGCCGTTACACAGGCAAAAGGGGCAGCTGCTAGGGCTGCCGAGATTGTGAAATGTTTGGAGGCATAGTTATGGAAGATGAAGAAATAAGAATAGGTGTTTTCATCTGCCATTGTGGCACAAATATTGGCGGCTCAGTAGACGTTCCGGCAGTTGTTGAATATGCTAAAGATCTTCCTAATGTCGTATATGTTGAAAGAAACCTTTATACCTGTGCTGATGACGGAATTACGGCCATAAAAAATGCTATAAAAGAGCATGATCTCAACAGGGTTATCGTAGCATCTTGCACTCCTAGGACGCATGAGCCCCTATTTAGGTCAACCTGCGAGGATGCGGGGCTGAATAAATACCTTTTCGAGTTCGTTAACATAAGAGAACACTGCTCTTGGGTTCATATGAAAGATCCAGAAGGTGCAACTGAAAAAACAAAAGAACTCGTCAGGATGGGGGTTGCAAGGGCTGCAATCTTGGAGCCCCAAGAGGAGATAAAGATAGATGTTGAACCTTCTACCATGGTCATCGGCGGTGGCATAGCTGGGTTGACTGCTGCCAAAAATCTTGCCAATCAAGGCTTTGATGTTTATCTCGTTGAAAAAGAGGCAGTGCTAGGAGGTATGTTGAAAAACCTCTATAGGTTGTACCCCACGGGAGAAGACTCTTTGGAGAGTATTCGACCCATTATAGAGGCTGTGGAGGGACACGAGAAAATCAAGCTCTTCACTTCATGCGAGCTGAAAGAGATTAAGGGCTACATCGGTAACTTTGATGTCACTCTGCTAAGAGGCGGCGAGGAGATCAATTTTAAAGTAGGCACCATAATAGTTGCCACGGGGGCCATGGAGTTTGAGCCAAAGGGCTATTATGGCTATGGGAAATACGATAAAATAATAACTCAGATGCAATTGGAGGCATTATTGAAAGAAGGCTCACTTGAGAAGCCTGATAGCGTCGTCATGATTCAGTGCGTGGGCGCAAAAGGCGCAGAGGTAACATATTGTTCTAGAATCTGCTGTATGGTGGCCATTAAGAACGCTATGCTGATTAAGGAGATCCATCCAGATGCATGTATCCACATTCTACACAACGATATTCAGGCGTATGGGGCTGAATATGAGGAATTATACCGTAAGTCAAGGGAAATGGGTATAAGATTCATAAAGTACACCCCTGAGAAGCCTCCTAACGTCACAATGGAGGGTGAAAAATTAAAAGTCGAAGTCTATAATGAGTTATTTGGAAAACAGCTCACTTTGGGGGCAGATCTGTTGGTTC
This sequence comes from Halobacteriota archaeon, assembly GCA_042577985.1. Classification (GTDB taxonomy): domain Archaea; phylum Halobacteriota; class UBA148; order UBA148; family UBA148; genus UBA148. The sequence goes on from JBHPDI010000007.1 coordinate 1,764, forward strand.
TATCTACTCCGTTGTTGCAACATCAGAGCGGATCAGAAATCTCAAAACTACTACGCGTTCCACTAGGTAAGGACAAGTTTTTCTTTGAGGCACACGTAAAACTTCGACCCGTAGATTTTGCGACTGACGGCATATTTCTCTGCGGAACAGCCCATGGACCTGCTGAAGTGGCTGAAAGCGTTTCACAAGCCTTGGCAGCTGCATCTGGGGCAGGCATCCCATTGTCCAGAGGATTCGTGCAAGTTGAAGCAATATCAGTCAAGGTCGACCCAGAGGCATGCATTGGATGCGGCTTCTGCGTGGACATGTGTCCTTATCAGGCATTGAGTATGGTGGATGGCAAGTTAGAGATAATAGAGGCACTATGCAAGGGCTGTGGCACCTGTGTAGCTACATGTCCAACTGGGGCATTGGAGCAAAGACATTACCAGAACAATCAAATCATGTCTCAAATAAAAGCCATATTTCATCCGGTGATAGAATGACAGAATTCGATCCAAAAATAGTGGCTTTTTGCTGCAACTGGTGCTCCTACGCGGGTGCGGATCTAGCGGGTGTTTCCCGCATGCAATACCCACCCAACGTGAGAATCATCAAGGTCATGTGCTCCGGTCGCATAGACCCACTGTTCGTGCTGATGACATTTTTAGAGGGTGCAGATGCAGTTCTTATAACGGGTTGTCATATAGGCGACTGTCATTACATCGACGCAAACTATAAGACTAAGCACAGGTTCGATTTTCTGAAAGAGATGGTAGCAGAGCTTGGCATAGGGGAGGAGAGGCTAAGATTGGAGTGGATTTCTGCTACAGAGGGTGAAAAATTCGCTGACATGATCAAGGACACAGTCAAGAAAATCAAAAAGATAGGACCATCACCGATACGTCCGGAGGTGAAGCAATGAAAGGGTGCTTTATAGCATGGGCGACCGACGATGCTACTAGAAAGAGAGGTAGCTCTGGAGGATTTGTTTCCGCAGCATTAGCAGCAGCCCTTGAAAGCAACTTAGTTGAGAATGTCCTTGTCTTGAAAAAAATAAGTCCTTATAAGGCCATCCCTGTTGTGACAAATGATCCCAAGGAGGTCTTAGAATGTGCAGGATCTCTCCATTTTGTGGCAGTGAATCTGGCTAAATACGTGCCTCCAGGTAGAATTGCTCTCCCAGCGAAGCCATGTGATGCCATGGGGGTTATAGAGCGGGCTAAAAGGGGGCAGCTTGATCTTGACGATGTTTATATGCTGGGCCTGAATTGTGGTGGCAGCATGCATCCAAAAAATGCTAAGAAAATGGTGGAGAAAATATACAATCTCGATCCAGATGCCATAATTGGGGAGGAGATTCTAAAAGGGAATTTGATCCTAAAGACTGCTGATGGCGAAAAGGCACTCAAAATAGATGATTTAGAGGAAAAAGGATATGGTAGAAAGGAGAGTTGCAGATATTGCGCCACGAACATCCCAAGGATGGCAGACCTTGCATGCGGAAACTGGGGACTTCCTGCAGATAAGATGGGCAAGGCGACTTTTGTGGAAGTTATTACAGATAAGGGAGAGAAAATATTTCAAAACGCCGTCGACACTGGATATATTGAATTCGAGCAAGCATCTGATAAAGCAATCGAGCTTAGAGATAAGATAGACAAGGTGATGAAAGACCTCGCTGAGAAATGGCATAAACGGCTATTCGATCAGATTGACGGACTTTCGGATACAGAAAGGCTGGCTTTTTATTTAGATGCTCTCAGCAGTTGCATCGGTTGCGGTGCATGTAGGAAGGTATGCCCTGTCTGTACATGTGGAGATAGCGCAAAGTGTCTCATAGAAGGCGATTCAAACTATAAAATTCCACTTTTCCTTATGGTAAGGCTGATTCACCTGATGGACTCTTGCATTGGATGCGGTCGGTGTGAGGATGTCTGCCCGGTGGGCATACCGTTAACTTTAATTCACAGAAGATTTGCAGAGAGAATGCAAAATAAATTAGGATATGTGCCTGGTATTAATCTAGATAAGCCGCCCTACTTTGAAGCTGAGTTGAGGGAGGATTCATGAGAAAAATTGATGTGAAATTAATATCCGGAAGGAGCATTGAGCAGGGAATCCAGATAGAAAACAAGATGTCGAGCGAATATTGCGATGTAGTAGCTGTCTGCGAACTGAATGAAAAGGATATGTTCAAATTAGGCATAAAGGACGAAGCAAACGTCATGATAAAGTCAAAATTTGGAGAGGTTATAGTCCGTGCAAGGACCGACAATAGAAACCCTTCGGGAATAGCTTTCATTCCTTTGGGACCCTGGGCTAATGCAGTTATAGACCCAAGTACCGGAGGATGTGGAACGCCACAATTTAAAGGTGTTGACGTTGAAGTAACGCTCACATTCGATTCAGTATTATCGATAAAGGAGTTGGTGGGGGTTATATGATCATAACAGATGTGCTGTGCCCATTCTGCGGTGATTTATGTGACGACATCATCGTCGAAGTAGAGAATAATAAAATCATCGAGGTGAAAGAGGCATGCGAAACAGGTGTGAGCAAGATGATGGGGCACGAGAGAATTGCAGCACCCATGATCCGAGAGAACGGCAAGCTGAGAGAAACTACCTATGAAGAGGCTATCAATAAAGCAGCAAAGATTCTTGTAAATTCGCTAAGACCCCTAATGTATGGTTGGGGTTCCACAACCTGTGAAGCAGATGAAAAAGGAATTGAACTTGCAGAGGAACTTGGTGCAATCATCGATAACACTACTTCCGTGTGCCACGCTCCGTCCGTTTTAGCCCTCCAAAACGTCGGGCTGCCATCCTGTACACTTGGTCAGATAAAGAACAGAGCGGACCTGATCATTTACTGGGGCTCGAATCAGGCGGAAGCCCATCCCAGACATATGAGTAAGTACACAAGTTTTTCGAAAGGGTTTTTTACTCAGGAGGGTAGAAAAGGAAAGCATGTGATGGTTTTTGATGTCCGCAAAACGACCACAGCAGAAGTAGCAGATGATTTTATACAACTTGATCCTGGAGAGGACTATCGCGTGCTATCTGCCCTTAGAATGATCCTGGCCGGAGGAGAGGATATCGTGCCCTCTTGCGTAGGAGGCGTTCCCAAGGAGAAATTGATTGAAATCGTGGATAGGATGAAAAGTAGCAGATTTGGTGTACTCTTTTTCGGCATGGGCTTAACGCAATCTAGGGGGAGACCCTATAATGTCGCCAACGCGATATCTCTGGTGAGAGACCTTAATGCTCATACGAAATTTGCGGTGATTCCCATGCGGGGGCACTTCAATGTCACGGGCTTCAACCAAGTGTGTGCCTGGTTGACTGGATTTGCCTTCGCAGTCGACTTTGCCAGGGGTCAACCTTGGTATAATCCTGGTGAAACATCCTCAGTTGACGTTCTGAACAGAGGAGAATGTGACTCTGCACTAATAGTAGCATCCGATCCCGCTGCGCATTTTCCAAGAAAATCTGTAGAACATCTGAAAAAGATACCTCTTATTCAAATAGATCCATGCCCTGGTCCTACTACCGAGCTAGCAGATGTTGTCATACCAGTAGCTATAACGGGAATAGAGGTGGAAGGAACGGCATATAGAATGGATGGTGTGCCATTAAGGTTGAGAAAAATAATAGAGCCAAGCCACTTGTCAGATGAAGAAATTTTGAGCAGAATACTGAGCAAAGTAAAGGAAATGAGAGGAGATTAACATGGAGCTGTCGATCACAAATGGCATCGTATATGATCCTATTAACCAGATAAGCGGGGAAAAGATGGAAATCCTCGTCAAAGATGGTAAGATAGTATCAAAGGTGAAAAATCCGAAGGTAATCGATGCCGATGGTAGAATAGTAATGCCAGGGGGCGTTGACATGCACACCCATATAGCTGGCGGCAAGATAAATGTTGGGCGCATGCTGAGACCAGAAGACAGCAGGAGAGGTATTGAGCCCAGAGGAAAACTCACTAGGGCTTGTACGGGGTATTCCGTGCCAAACACTTTTGCTATCGGGTATAGGTATGCAAAGATGGGATACACCACGACCTTTGAGCCTGCAATGCCACCTTTGCTAGCAAGACATACTCATGAAGAGTTCAGGAATATTCCAATCGTTGATAAAGGGGCCATTCCTTTGCTTGATAACCACTGGTTAATCATGGAATACATTAAATCCGGCGATATGGATAAGTTAACGGCATTTATCGCGTGGATGATGATTGCCACGAAGGGATATGGAATTAAAATTGTTAATCCAGGAGGAGCCGAGGCCTGGGGATGGGGCAAAAATGTGAAGAGTTTAGATGATGTAGTGCCCAATTTTGACATAACGCCGGCTGAAATCATTCATGGTCTTGCAGAGGCAAACGAACGATTGAATTTACCCCACTCGATTCATGTACATTGTAACAATCTTGGAAATCCTGGTAACTATGATACCACGTTAGCAACTTTCGATCTGGTCAAGGATGTTACCGCTGAGAAGAGGCAGGTCATACATGGAACGCATGTCCAGTATCATTCATACGGAGGATCAACATGGGCAGATATGGAATCAAAGGCAGATGAAATTGCTAGCTATGTTAACTCTCACGATCATGTGACGATAGATCCAGGACAGGTGATGTTTGGGGATACGACAACAATGACTGCAGACGGTCCAATGGAGTATAAATTGCACATGATGTCCAAGAGAAAATGGACCAATAAAGACGTCGAGCTTGAGACGGGCTCAGGAATTATACCAGTCTATTACTCGAGAAAAGTATCGATTAACTCAATTCAATGGGCGATTGGGTTGGAGCTAGCGTTACTCATAAAAAGCCCGTGGAAGATAGCACTTACAACAGATAACCCTAACGGAGCTCCGTTCACGCGCTACCCAGAAATAATATCCTTGTTGATGAGCAAAAAGAGGAGAGAAGAAGCTTTAAGAGACGTGCACGATGCGATTAACAAGAGGGCGATCATATCCTCAATTGATAGGGAGTTAACTTGGGAGGATATAGTAATAATGACGAGAGCTGCACCATCAAAGATTCTTGGTCTTGATAAGTATGGGAAAGGTCACCTTGGTATAGGTGCAGATGCTGACATTTCGATATATGACGTCTCGCCAGAGGATGATGATCCCAAGAAAATTCAATCAGCTCTTTCACGTGCAAAGTATACAATAAAAGGAGGGGATATCGTCGTAAAGGATGGAGAGATCGTTGCAGTTCCAGAGGGAAGGACCTATTGGGTCAACCCAGAATTTGATGGAGAAACTAGAAAGGATATGCTTGATGACCTGGAATTGAAGTTTAAGGAGTACTACTCGATAAACCTAGCGAACTATCCCGTGCAGGATGCATATGTCCCACATCCTGTAGAAATAAAAACCAAGGTGTAAAAATGCTAGTTAAACTAACCCCTAAAAATGCTTTTAGGATACCCGTAGAGGCAGAGGTAATCAAACCAGATAACTTTGCTGGAAAAGGCAAAAGCGAAATAGAATCGATTACAGTCTGTCATGGAAATAAAGAGGTTATGTTGGGCTCCCTTTTTGATGTCGAGGTTAAAGGTGTTGACGATAAGAAAGAAACGAAAATACTAATCGAGGGTGACGCATCCAGAATAAAGAGGATAGGGGAGAGGATGACCTCGGGTGAGATAACAATAAAAGGCAACGTTGACATGCATTGTGGTGCCATGATGTCTGGTGGAAAAATAATTGTTAATGGCGATGTGGATGCTTGGGCTGGTAGAGAAATGATTGGCGGCGAACTAGTCGTGGAGGGCAATGCTGGCCATTACCTCGGAGCTGGGTACTGGGGTGTTGAAAAAGGCATGAGGGGCGGAGTAATCCGTGTGAAAGGCAATACTGGAGATTATGTTGGGGAACACATGGCGGGTGGAGAGATCGTGGTCGAGGGAAGCGCAGGTTTATTGCCTGGTTTGAACATGTCAGGTGGAAAAATAATGATCGAGGGCGATGCTATACTACCTTGCGGTGAAATGAAAAAGGGCATAATGATAATAAAAGGAAAAATCTTGGAGATGCTGCCATCTTTCCGGTTCGATGGAATGGAAGTCATAGATTCCATCGAGCTAAAGAAATTTACCGGCGATCTAGCCATAGGTGGGTCCGGCACACTTTACGCTAATTTCGTATCCGAGGAGTAACGATGATGGAAAAGCCTGATGTTATAGATGCGAGTAACTTAGATTCAAATTTTAAATATGATATATCAAATCAATTAGGCGGAGAGAACATCAAGCGTTGTTTCCAGTGTGGCACATGTGTGGCAAGTTGCCCCATCTGGGCAATTGATGAGGGGTTCAATCCCAGAAAAATCATTAGAATGGCATTGTTGGGCATGAAGGAAGAAGTGCTATCTAGCGAGTTCATATGGTTTTGTTCTCGTTGTTACGCATGTTATGAGCAATGTCCACAGGATGTGAGAATTACAGAGTTGATGGGCGCTATAGCGAGCATAGCCGAAAGAGAAGGAAAAGAGGGCAATATAAAAATAAGAAGCACGAAGCCCATCTTCGATAAGGCATTCGTCAATTCCATAAGAAAATATGGTAGAAACTTTGAGACGGAGACCATCATAAATGGCGTGCTCGCCGCAAAAGGAATAAAGGGGTTATTATCCTACGTTTCTGATGGATTCGCCATGCTAAGAAAACGAAAACTCGGCTTGCGTCCAGAGAAGGTGAAAGAAATGGGACAGATATGGGGCATATTTGAGGCTTTAGAGGAAAAATGAATCGTGAATATACTTTTGCATACTATCCTGGTTGCTATCTTCATTCAAGTGCCAGCGAGTACGACATATCCACGATGGCGGTCTGCGAGGTATTGGATATTGAACTGATCGAGTTGGATGACTGGAACTGCTGTGGCGCACTAGAAGCGAGCAACCCTCTCACACTTTCCCTTTCAGCGAGAAATCTAGCGCTCTCCAAGAAAGAAGGTTTGGATATGTTGGTGCCTTGTAGCATTTGTTTCAATAATCTTTCCAGGGCTAACAATGCGGTTAGAGATGGCGGAAGAACCAAGACTATTATAAACAAAGCCATAGGTGAAAAGTACCAGGGAGATGTGGAAGTACGGCATCTCTTGGATGTTATCGTGAATGACATTGGTTTGGATAAGCTATCAAATGCAGTGAAAGTCCCACTAGAAGGCTTAAGATCTGTGCCATACTATGGGTGTTTGACCATCCGCCCATCAGATGTCAGCAAGTTTGAAGATCCAGAAATCCCACGATCTTTGGACGATATTATTGGGGCATTGGGAGCCGATTGCCTACCATTTAAGCATAAGAAAGATTGCTGTGGCGGCAATTTGTTGATGAGCTCAGAGGATTTTTCACTACAAATGACAAAGGAAATCCTGATTGAGGCAAAAGAGCTTGGAGCAGATTGTATAACTGTAGCATGCCCACTATGTCATGCGATGCTGGATTATCAGCAGTCAAAGATCGAGTCCAAGTACGATATCGTGATCGATCTACCAATTTTGTACTTCACCCAGTTGATGGGGCTTGCATTGGGCTTAGGGGAAAAGGAATTGGGATTGAATAAGAACTTTGTGTCTACGGTAAAATTGAGAAGGAAGTAGGTGGATAAATCATGCGAATAGAAGGAGTAGAGATCGAGGATACGTTTGCAGAGGCTTTTGAAATGTATGCTGCAAGAGCTTTGATAACCGCCAAGAATGAGAGACTGGCCATGTCTTCTGCGATATCAATGACTGGTTTTGCAACCTCTGTGATCATGTGTGGATGTGAAGCAGGGATAGAAAGTGAGGTTCTCCCAGAAGAAACACCAGATGGTAGACCAGGTATCAACGTTTTGTTTTTTGCTACCTCAAAAAAGGATTTGGATGGGCAATTGTTTAAAAGAGTCTCACAATGCGTACTGACCTCTGCAACAACAGCTTGCTTCAATAATTTGACCGGCGAAGAAAAGATCAGCATTGGGGGCAAACTAAAATACTTCGGCGATGGACACCAGGTGAGCAGGTCTATCGGAGAGAGGAAAATGTGGATTATTCCAGTTATGGAAGGAGAGTTTGCTGTTGAAGAAGAATTTGATATTATAAGGGGAGTTGGCGGAGGTAATTTCCTCATTTTGGGGAGGGATATCGACTGCGTTCTTGAGGCATCTGAAAAGGCAGTTGAAGCTATAAAAAAGGTGAAAGGTGTCATTGCACCCTTCCCGGGCGGAATAGTGAGAAGTGGTAGTAAGATTGGTTCGCAATACGATTTCTTGGATGTGTCGACGAACACGGCTTATTGTCCCACGCTGAAGTCAACGGTTGGGAGCAAACTACCCGAAGAAGTCAACTCTGTATTGGAGATCGTTTTGGATGGCTTGGATGCTGAGGGAGTATATGAGTCCATGAGAGAGGGAATAAAGGCTGCATGCACCGTGGAAGGAATCATAAAGATAACTGCAGGAAACTACGGTGGAAAGTTAGGCAAGCATTTGATAAATTTGCATGAAGTGGTGATAGAATGACACAGATCCCGAATGAAGGTCTAAGCGTAAACGAGATCGCAGCAGGTATCGCCGAAGAAATGATCCAGAATAGGGAAGAGTTGGGGATAAGTGTATCAGTCTTGAAGAATGGTACCACGATAATAGATGCCGGTGCTAAATCATCAGGCGGAATAAGGGCCGGTGTTTATTTTGCTAAGGTATGTTTGGGTGGACTGTGCGATATTTCACTTGGCATGAATGGCAGATTCAACATACATGTCTTCATTGATAACCCAAAGGTTGCTTGCATGGCGTGCCAGTTTGCTGGTTGGAGCATATCTGTCGACAAATATTTCGCAATGGGATCAGGACCTGCCAGAGCACTGTCCCGGGTCGAAAAGAAACTGTACGATACTATTTGCTGCCAAGATGTATTCCATAAGGCAGTTATAGCCCTGGAAACCAGAAAGCATCCTGATGAGAAAGTATCAAATTTTATAGCAGAAAAGTGTTGCATAGATCCAAAAAACCTATATGTCTTAGTTGCGCCAACGGCGAGCATCGTCGGCAGCGTACAGATATCTGCAAGAGTAGTTGAGACTGGAATTCATAAACTCCATGAGCTTGGCTTTGATCTGGACAAAATCGTCTCTGGGTTTGGAACAGCACCAATAGCACCAGTCGCGAAAAATGATCTGGAAGCCATGGGGAAAACGAACGATTGTGTACTCTATGGTGGAGTCACAAGATACTTCGTGGATTGCGAGGATGTCGATATAGAGAAAATAATTGAAAAGGTCCCTTCTTCTTCATCAAAGGACTATGGAATGCCATTTCTTGAGACCTTTGAGAAATATGATAAGAACTTTTACGATATCGATCCTCATCTTTTTTCACCCGCAGAGATATACATAAACAACATAAGGACTGGTAACAACTTCCACGCCGGAAAGGTGAATGAAGAGATTCTGGATAAATCTCTGGGGAAATGGTAGATTAGCTATTTGTAAATAAAGAGATACATGCTGTGTGTTGCTTAAATACGATCCAGAAAATTTTTGATATATTGATATTCAAGTTATTACTTGATATGAATCAGTTGAATAGATCATATATCGAATAAAGTTTTGTAGATATGGGGGGTTGGCGAATAAGAGGTAACTGACTTTCAATCCCCATTTTATGAGTCTATTTATTGAAAAGATTCAGATTCATCTTTCAGCTGTGGCTTCCTGCAGGATATCGATTAAATTTATCTCATAACCTTCGCCAACATTCCAAAAGACCTTAATAAACTTGGTTTCTTCAGAATCAATTTTTTGACCACCGCCGACGGATAATCCATATCCCCATACTGGGATATTATTTTCAGTATCTCTGGATCGTTGATCATCCCAATCAGCTCATTTATATCCGAATCGCTTAATCTACTAAATATTTCGTTAATTCTCATCCCTATGTTGAGTTCTCGCCCTATTGCAGATCGCCATCGATTTTCATACTCCATTAGGCGTTCAGTGGAATTATCTCCTTCTTTTATCGCTTTTGCTGCTACTTCCCCTGCGATCTTTGCGCAGAGGGCACCGGTGTATATGCCTCCACCAGAAGATGGTTTGACTTGTCCCGCTGCGTCTCCAACTATCATTATGCCCTTGCTTACAGTTCGTTTGAGGGGTCCAAGTGGGATGGCACCCATCGTAAAATCAAGATGGGATCCACGATATCTTTTTGAAACTACTTTGTGATATCTTAGCATAGATGTGAGATGTTGAAGGGGCCTAGAAGTGCATAATCCTATGCGAGCAATATCTTCTTCTATGGGAATTGCCCAAGCAAAAAATCCTGGTGCGGACGATCCTGTAAATATCTCTACAAAAGAAGGGTCTTGTACATCATATACTCCTAGAATTTGTATCCCAGGTAATACTTTTTTCACTTTTCCAAGTTCGGACCACTTCGCTATATTGCTTTTAACGCCATCGGCACCTATTATGATTTTTGCATTTATCTCAAAATGCTCGCCTTGGCTGTTGACCTCTAGTATATTTTCCTCTTTTCTTAGACCTATTGCCTTGGCATGAAGCAACAGATCTGCACCAGCTTTTAACGCCTGCTTTGCAAGCTCTCGATCGAACATCTTCCGCTCTATTACATATGCTTTTACTTCCCGTCCTTTTATCTGGATTTCCTGCCCGTCGGGTGAGCATACGAAAGCACCCGTTATTTCATTGTTTATCCACTTACCTAACCCAATCTCACATTCGTCCAAGGCATTCACACTTATCAACCCAGCACAACTCACTGGATACCCTATCTCTACATGCTCCTCAATTAGAAGAGTTGTAGCCCCGTTCATAGCTGAATGCTTGGCTGCTAACGATCCTACCGGACCAGCACCTACTACGACGACGTCATATTTCATTTTTTTCAACACCATATTTATTATCCATAAGCTAATTATTTGTAAGATAACATATTAGCTATGTCCTGATGTGGTAAAATGCCTGTCAAAAGCAAAATACTTAATTTTTTTAAGAAGTCCAAGGAAAATGAAAATGATTCATCTGACTATATGTGCAAGTTCGTTCTACTCGATGGCGAAAAGATAGGAGAAAGCATAGCTCTTTACGATGAGTGCTTGTTAGTCAAGCATGGATCAGATATCTTTGGGGTTCCGATGGACCTTATCATTGCCGTCTCAGAGGAGATAGTTGTCGGTAAGTTCAACAAAAAAGAAGCCATAAAAATTGGTAAAAAATGGAAAGACAAATGTGACGATGATATTAAGGATGATGAGATTTGATGGTGACCCAGTGACATTTGAATATAAGCAGTGTATAGTTGTAAGGACGGATTTGCATCTCTCAAAGGGTAAACTGGCTGCACAAGCAGCCCATGCTGCCTTATCTGCATGTGATCGGGCGAAACGATCAATAAGAGATTCATGGAAAGTAGAAGGGCAGAAAAAGGTAATATTAGCTGTCGATAGTCTAGATGAACTATTTGAGTTGGAAGAAGAAGCCAAGCGAGTTGATCTCCCTACGGCTAGGATTGAGGATGCCGGTTTGACCGAAGTGCCCCGTGGCACGATCACTGCATTGGGTATTGGTCCTGCTAAAAATAGGGAATTGGATAAGATTACGGGACATATGAAATTGTTGTGATTGCAATGGTCAAGATCGGATTTGTAGGAGCGGGAAGGATCGGCTCGGCGTCAGCCTATGCAGTACTGCATACAGTTGAATGTGATGAGATAGTCTTCGTCGACATAATCGAAGATATAGCTATCGGTGAGGCATTGGACTTAAGTACAGCTGCCGTTGCTATGGGTAGGGACACGATCATAAATGGAGGAACGGACTATTCATCTTTGCGAAATTCGGATGTTATCGTGATATCTGCAGGTCTCGCAAGAAAGCCCGGAATGACTCGATTGGATCTCACAAAGACAAACGCCGCTATCATATCAACTATCATGGAACAGCTGAATCTTTTTCCAGGTGCAATTCTGGTTTTGGCCACAAACCCCGTAGATGTGATGACATACCTGGCTTTTAAAGCCTCTCATAAACCGAGCAACGAGGTAATTGGTATGGGATCTTCACATGACACTGCTCGCTTAAGAGAACAACTTCTAAGACATGGCTTGAGATCGAATACGATGATGGTCGGTGAACATGGTGATAGCATGTCCCTCATAAATAAGGTAGATTTGGATGGCATCAATTGGGATACCCTCACCCAAGCGACGAAAGAAAGAGGTATGGAAGTAATAGAACGAAAGGCTGCCACTTATTATGCACCCGCCTCTTGTATTGCAGAGATCGTAAAAGCGATTATAAATGATGAAAATGCTCTCATACCTGTAAGCGTCTTTCTTGAAGGAGAGTATGGGCTGCATGACGTCGCAATAGGCGTTCCAGCGATTATTGGCAAGCGGGGAGCGGAAGTCGTGGAATACGATTTGGACGATGAGGAATTGACAAAACTGAGAGAGTCCGCCAATATAATCAAGAAAATGTTGAAGGATGTCAGCAATTGAAATGTTTTATGGATAAAGCTAATTTAGTCCCTCCTATCGAGCTAAAGATCGGAATGGGACTCTATGTGACAAAAACCCCAGGTGTTGGTGGTAACATCCGCCAGCTGATGGATGACTTCTATGTGGAGGAAATCTCAAGTAGAACGGAGGGCAAAGAAGGACAATATCTGATAGTAGAGCTGACCAAATGGGACTGGGACACGCATCATGTCATTAGAGACCTGTCCCGTTCGTTAGGCATCAGTCAAAAAAGATTTAGTTGGGCAGGGACAAAGGACAAAAGAGCGATCACAAAGCAGAAAATCAGCATCTGGGATATATCCGAGGAGGAACTCGGGAATGTCAATCTGCCGAGAGTTGAGCTTCATGCTATAGGGCGCTCAAATAAGAAAGTTGGACTAGGAGACCTTTTAGGTAATAGCTTTCGGATAACCATAAGGGATGTTGATCTGCCTCCCGAGGAAGCAGGAAAAAGAATCCAATCGATATCGGATGAAATTGCTCAATTTGGTGGCGTACCAAATTTCTTTGGGGTTCAACGTTTTGGCACACTACGTTCTATAACCCATTTGGTTGGGGATGAAATCAGGAAGAGTGATTTTGAGAGAGCTGCGTTGACCTATATAGCAGAACCGTTTCCCAGTGAGTCTGAAGAGGTTCAAAGTGCAAGAGAATATGTCTGGAGAACCCATGACTTCAAAGTCGGATTGAAACTTTTTCCGAGGCATCTCCGATATGAGCGTGCGATGATGAATCACTTGGTATCCAATCCAGGCGACTATATCGGTGCTTTCAGGATTTTATCACCAGGTCTAAAAAAGCTGTTCGTCCATGCATACCAGTCCCATATATTCAACAAGATTATCAGTAGAAGATTTCAAAAGGGATTGCCTTTCAGTATCGCTATGGATGGAGACATCGTCTGCTTTGTAAATAAATCAGGATTTCCAGATGTCTCCAGAATACAGTCTGTAAACGAGGGTAATTTGGATGGAATAAATAATCTAATCCTTAGAAAAAGGGCGTTTGTGACAGCCCCTCTGATCGGATATGAATCAAAACTTGCAAAAGCAGAACCCGGAGAGATCGAACGTGCAGTCATAGATGAAATGGAAATCGATCTAAATGATTTTGCCATTCAAAAAATGCCAGAGCTTGCCTCTAGTGGACTAAGGCGAGAGATTCTTCTATCTGTTCAGCCAATTCATGAGATTGATACTGATTTTAATTCAGGCCGCACGAAGGTCGTCTTGAGATTTTCATTACCCAAGGGATGCTATGCAACTGTTGTGCTACGCGAGTACATGAAGACTCCATTATGATAACGATCCCTTATTTATGATAATAACTGCCCGTGTCGATTTTCTTTCAAGTATTTAAGATAATGTTGGGCATCATATCCCTCCTCGGCACCAAACCAAAGGTTTGATAGCGACGGATCGTTCATGTATTTTACTTGTGGTGTTCCTTTGATACCACCGAGTTTTGCAGCAGTATCTATCGCATCATATAAGTTGCCAAATTCATCGATTAATCCAAGATCCTTTGCATGGGAGCCAAGGTAGATTCTACCGTCTGCCACTCTTTTAACCTCGTTTGTCGGCATATTTCGACCTTGAGCAACCTCTTTTACAAATCGCTCGTATGAATCCACTATTACTTGGTCAGCGTACTCTTTTTCCTCTTCGGTTAAGCCTCTCCAACTTGCGCCCATGTCCTTGAATTCACCTGATTTTACAACATCAAAATCGATTCCTTCCTCGCTATAATATCCTGACATATTTTCGAATACCCAAATCACACCAATGCTTCCTGTCATCGTATCTGGATTCGCAACAATTCGTTCTGCTGGTGCCGAGATATAGTATGCTGCAGAGGTTGCGATCTCACCCATTGATATGACAACTGGTTTCCCCTTTTCTTGTGCATTCTTGATCTCAGTTACGATCTCTTGTGCTGCAGCAGGTGTACCGCCAGGAGAGTTTACCCGTAATACTATTGCTTTTACTGATTGTTCGTCAGTGGCATCTCGGATATTTTGGCAGATGCTCTCCGATGTAGCATACCCTATATCGTTTGGTATGCTCCCAGTGACCATCTCTCCTTGGACGTAGATCACAGCTACTTCCTCTCTGACAATTCCCATATCTCTTATAGTTTCTGTAGCAGCCAATAATAGCAAAACGAGTGCAGCTCCAATTATGAAGGCAATTACTAGATGTTTGACTTTTATATTTTCAGAACTCTTTTCCATTTTTTCCATTTTCTTACTCCTTGATGATTTGTCTCATGAAAAGTATGTGGGCCCGATGCGATTCGAACGCATGATCTTCGCCATGTGAAGGCGACGTCATAACCAACTAGACCACGGGCCCCGCAGTAGACTGTTTTTATCCTTCAAATCTTCTCATCTCAAAGGAAAAAATTGCGTTTTTTCCATTAACCTTTTTTTAATTTGTAACAAACATTCTTTAAAGGTTTGCTTTAGGATGAATCGTTTCTTGGCATCTGAAAAAGAACTTTACACACATGTGTACTGTAGAATTTTTTTTTCGTTTGATAGTTCCAACAAGACTACTAAATCTATGGGGGTACGGTCTCTCACAAACAGCGTTTTTCAACATACGGAGAGAAAAACAAACTTATACTAGTAAGTCCTATTTCAGCGCTCTGGCTACAATTTCGGCCAGATCCAACACCTGTACTCTATCGACAGCGTCTTTATCTTTTAGCCCGTCTTCAAACATGGTCATGCAGTACGGACAGCATACGCAAATCGTCCCCGGGTCTTCATTCAAGGCTTCTTCTACACGCGCCACATTGATATGTTTGCCAATGGGTTCTTCCATCCACATGCGCCCGCCGCCGGCACCACAGCAAAAAGACTTGTCGTGGTAACGTTCCATCTCGGTTGGCATCTGACCGGTAGCCGAGGCAAAAACTTTACGCGGGGCTTCGTAGATATTATTATAACGTCCCAGATAGCAGGAATCGTGAAACACCGCTTTACCCAGGTCATTGGTCTGGTTCAACTCTAGTTTACCCTCTTTGAGTAGATTATTGATTAACTCGGTGTGATGACTGACTTCCAGTTCGGCACCGTACTGACGGTAGTCGTTCTTCAAGGTATTGTAGCAGTGCGGACACTGGGTAATAATTTTCTTAACACCTCTTTCAGCAAACATCTTGATATTCTCTCTGGCTATACGGTCGAAAACGAATTCATTACCCAATCGGCGCAAGCTGTCACCACAACACATTTCATCCTTACCAAGGATGCCCCAGGAAATGCCGGCTGCATCCAGAATTTTAGCCACTGCTAAGGTCGTCCGTCGGTTACGGGCATCAAAAGCACCGGCACAGCCTACGTAAAATAAATATTCGGTCGTACCAGCCTCAAACGGCTTGGCATCAATGTCCGCCGCCCACTTGACACGCTCCCCGGGAGCAATACCCCAGGGATTACTTCGCTGCTCCATACTCTCAAAAAAGGCTAGTAGCTCTTCCGGGAACTTGGCTTTCATCTCCACTAGATTGCGACGCATATCAACAATCTTGGGCACATGTTCAATAGCTACCGGGCATACTTCCATACAAGCGCCGCAGGTGGTACATTCCCAGATAACCTCTTCAGATACGCTACCTTCCTGCTCTTGACCGTCGCCTATTAAGGGTAGTACTGGGTCTTTATTCCTGAACATTAACGGGCCATTTTTCAGCAGGTTGACCTTAATATCGTGGATGACCAGCTGCGGGTTTAACGGCTTGCTGGTGAAATTAGCCGGGCAGCAGTCAGTACAGCGACCACACTCACTACAGGAATAAGAGTCAAATAAATCCTTCCAGGTAAATTGGTCTACCCGTTCAACGCCGAAGATATTGCCCTCTTTGAAATCTTCCCGAGATTGGGTATTAACCTTGGTAAGACTCTTGAAAAAACAGTTGGGAATGGCGGTAAGAATATGCATGTGCTTGCTGTAAGGCAGGTAGTTCAGAAGGGAGAGCATCGATATAGCGTGAATCCACCAGAAAAAGTTGGCATAGCCAACCAGGCTTCCTGCTGAAACGCCCAAGAAGAAAATAGAAGCCGCCAAACTCGATATTGGCATGTACCGGGCGGCTTCTTCACCCCCCTGAGCAATTTCGCTGGCGTGCATGCCGAAAAAGGCAATCATCAGAATGGCGATTAACCCCAGAGTAACAAAGGCATCAAGGCTCCGCGCAATCATGTAAGACGGAGGAAAAGCCAGACGGCGGATTACTGCAGCACACACTGCCAGGAGAGCAAACAACGATACCAAGTCAAAAATAAAGGACAGGGCATAGTACAAACCAGCCGGCAGTAGCGAGAGGTCAATGTAATCCGGGAACACACCGTTAAACAGGAACTCGGTACTTTCAATCAACAAGATCATAAAGCACCAGAAGAGGACAAGGTGGTTTAAACCAAAACGATACCCGTGGGAAACC
The DNA here is from genome assembly GCA_042577985.1 of Halobacteriota archaeon. Lineage (GTDB taxonomy): Archaea > Halobacteriota > UBA148 > UBA148 > UBA148 > UBA148. The sequence continues at coordinate 18,752 of JBHPDI010000007.1, forward strand.
GTGCACCGCTGAACAAAAGCTTGATACAGCATGTTCGCGATACGCTTGCCAATATTATTGAAACGATTATCCGCCTTGCCCAGGGTCACCAAGCGAAAACGTCGGAAACAACTCCAGCCGAAAAGCGCTACAGAGGCCACAAAAATGACGGCAAATATCGAGATATTAGGCGACATAGTTTACTCCCATTCTGGTGTCAGTACTCCTGCACTATGCACTAACCTGCTTTTTTTGGCTTGCAATTCTCTAATACGATTGGTAATGGCTGGAACTATCTTGAAGAGGTCACCCACAATTCCATAAGTAGCTACCTCAAAGATGGGTGCATGCCGGTCGGTATTGATGGCGATAATCACATCCGAGGTCTGCATGCCCACCAGGTGCTGAATAGCGCCGCTGATGCCACAGGCAATATAAATCTTGGGTCTAACCGTCTTGCCAGTTTGGCCGACCTGGTGTTCCACCGGCATCCAGCCTGCCTCAACCGCAGCCCGGGAACAACCGACCACACCACCTAGTTCGTCAGCCAGTTCTTGCAGGATGTGAAAATTCTCTGGGGCGCACATGCCTCGCCCGCCGGAGACAATTACATCTGCAGCAGCCACATCCACACCCTGTTTGCCACCTTCAATTATCTCCAGAACCTTGACCACAAAATCCTCTTCCTTCACCGGTATGGACTCACGGACAATCTTACCATTGCGGGAACTGTCCTTCTCTGGCATGGGCATCACATGCGGCCGAACCGTGGCCATCTGCGGACGGTTGCATTCGGTCAAAATGGTAGCCATGATATTGCCACCAAAGGCGGGACGTGTCTGCAGCAAAAAACCTCTGTCGTCAATTGCCAGACCGGTGCAATCTGCAGTCAATCCGGTCTTGAGTTGTGTGGCTATGGCACCGGCTAAATCCCTCCCCAAGCCGGTGGCACCCACTAGCACAATCTCTGGTTTATACTTTTCAATCAGGTAACAAATGGCTTTGTAATAAGGCTCGGTGCGGTAATAGTGAAATACCGGGTCGTCAATCAGGTAGACCTTGGCAGCTCCATAAGCAAATGACTCCTGGCAAAGAGCCTCCATCTTGTCGCCAATGACCACAGTGCAAAGCTCAACGCCCCGGATTTTAGCCAGGTCAGCACCTACACTCAGCAGTTCCCAGGAAACTCCAGCCGGTTTGCCTTCAGCCTGCTCCACAAAGACCCAGACGCCCTTGTACTCTTTAATCCTGGCCAGCACCGCCGCTTTCTCGGCACTTACCTCTTCGACTTCGGGGGCGGCTGCCGCCTCGGCTTGAGCAGATATCTCAGCGAGAATCTTCAGCTCCTCTGGAGTATAGTACATTTCAAGAGCATCAGCCGGGCAAACCTTGAGGCACTTGCGGCAGCCGATGCAATTCTCTACAATTATGATTGGCTCGCCCTTGTCATTCATTTCTATGGCGTCTTTGGGACAATCAGTCTGGCAACGGGCACCACAGGCGATACACTTGCCAGGAATGAGTCGAGCTACGCCATGGGGTTTCTTTATTTTTTTCTTCTTTTCCATCTATAGACCATTTACTTATTTAACTTGATATCAATTATAGGTTGAGAAGGTCTTTTTCTATCAGCCTGTCCAATAATAAATGGGCAGCTTCCTCTGGTTTACTGGTGCCATCGCCTAATACCTCACCCTTGGCTCTCTCTGGCGAAAAGATTTTGCGTACCTGTGTAGGCGAACCCTTGAGTCCGATGGTTTCCTCGCTTAGTTCCATCTCTTTGTTGTCCCACAATGTCACCGTGGTACTCTCGGCCATCAGCCGCATTGGCACCGTAGGATAGCGCGGTTTGTTAATCTCTCGAACCACGGCAATCATCACCGGTAAGGGTGCCTCCACTAGTTCATGCCGACCCTCGAGTTTACGTCTGACCATTACCTTTTTAGCTTGCAGGTCTAAATTCTCGATACGGTCTACCAGGGTCAGCTGTGAGTATCCCAGACGGGTGGCAATGCCAGGCCCAACTTGAGCCGTATCGCCATCAATGGTTTGCCGACCGCAAAGCACCACCGCCACTTCCTCCTTCTGGGCGAGCCTATTGATGGCCTCAGCCAAGACCATGCTGGTTGCCAGGGTATCAGCTCCGCCAAAAACGCGGTCGCTCAAAAGTACGGTTTCATCCGCTCCCAGGGCTAGAGCCTTTCTCAGCGTAACTTCAGTATTGGGAGGACCCATTGAAATTACCGCTACCCGAAGCCCGTATTTGTCTTTAAGCCTGAGGCTTTCTTCCAGGGCGTGGGTATCAAACGGATTCATAATAAAAGGCACTCCTTCTCTAATTAGAGTGCCTGTAACCGGGTCAATCTTGACCTGAGTGGTGTCTGGTACCTGTTTGACACATGTAACCACTAACATCTATTGCATCTCCTCAAAGGCACAAATAATCCCATACTTAACCAAGGGATATTGTACGTTAAACTTCGCATCTCATAGTCACCTGCTGTTACTGTAGCCGCATGGATTTTAACAAGTATTTCATCGTCTTTAGGGGTTTGGGTTTTTCCACCTCTCCCAGCTGAAGAACATCTGGCGGTCCGTATTTTGTGCATACGATCGCTTTCATGAGTTTTCTCCAAATTTACTTTGATTCTGTCATTTTATCTTGTTTGTATCTGTTTAGGCAGACTCGGGCTCGATTGCAGATGGATTGAATCCCTTAACTATCAGCCATACTGCTAGAGCCATTTCTTGCACGGCTAGTGGAGCCCACAAGATCATCAATACCAAGCCGAACATACCTAACAAGCCTACTGCTAAAACCAATGTGGCCCCAATAAGACCCCAACCTGCTAACCATCGGGGAATGAGTTTTGATTGATACAAAAAATAATAAAACATCAGAGCACCTAGGCTAAAAACGATTGTCGAAATATGATCAATCGAATCAATTGCTCCTAGCAATAAAGTACCTGAAGTTTGAAAATGGGAAGCAACCGGAGCTCCAGCTTGTACAAATTCCTGACTTAATGTTATTAGAATTAGCCAGCTGATTACAACAGCAATATAGGTAATGGTCTCAAACGCCCCCCTGAAAATGACATACCCATAAGCTAATGCTTCATTATGTTTTTTAAAGATTGGAAACACCACAGCTGGAATCATAGCCAGTGCAAAGCCCATAATTAACACAAAGATCGCGCCTATTATGATTTGGTTTTCATTTGCAGAAACTTTAATAAGATAATCCGGAGCACCTATAATAGATCCTGCAATAACAACACTAAGAATACCTGCAACCGTCCCAATTATAAACAATATTCCTACAATTCTTGCGATCTTTTGGTTTGAATCCATTTTTTTCTCCCCTTTTTGTATAATATTTCCATATTTTGAAATAACCTAATCTCATAAATCAATTACTATTTTATTTAAAATTAACAAGTAATCATATAGGTAATAATTTCAGACCGAGCAGGTTTTAAAAAGATGAATGGCACTCGCACCCGGGGATTAAACAACCCTAACATACGACCTAGACGTATCAACCTTCGACGGCAAATACTACGTCACAGCCAGATGCTGGTACTACGGTCTGGCAGGAGACAATATAAAGTCGTTCAGCTTCTCTGTCGTACCGTAAACGCAAACAAAGGCTAGGAACGAACAGACCTAGCCTCCCCTTTTTTTTACATACGGAGAGAGATAAACAGACTTATACATCGTGTGACGAATTGAAGAAATTTTTATAGGCAAAGTAGTACAAATCTAAACAAAATCATGATAATCCTATCTGGCGGAACTGGAACTCCAAAATTATTGCGCGGCTTAAAAAGGATAGTCCCAGAAGAGAACATATCTGTAATAGTGAATACTGCCGAAGACAGGTGGGTTTCCGGCAACCTGATTTGTCCAGATATCGATACGGTCTTATATACATTCACAGATCTAATCGACGATAACAAGTGGTGGGGGATCAAGGGCGACACCTTCTGCACCCATGAAATTCTGAAGCAATTGGGATATCTGGAGTCGATGGTGCTAGGAGAACAAGATAGAGCGACCCACATCTTCCGTTCTGAAATCATCCGAGATGGCTTCACATTGACCCAATCCATAGATGAGCTGAGATATTCGTTTAGAATTGATGCCAAGATATTGCCGATGAGCGATGATCCTGTGGCGACTATGATTCTTACACCGGGAGGAAGGATGCATTTCCAAGATTTCTGGATCAAAAACAAAGGAACACCAAAAGTGTTAGATGTCATATTTGACGGTCTTGATAAAGCAGACCCGACACCAGAGGTGATGAATGCAATAAAATTTGAGGATTCAGTGATCATCGGTCCGTCAAATCCAATCACCAGTATTGGACCAATCTTGGGATTGAAAGGCATCAGATCAATGCTACAAAAAAAGAAGGTTATCGCCATATCTCCTTTCATTGGGGGTAAGCCGGTGAGCGGTCCTGCTGCAAAGCTAATGAATGCAATGGGTTATGATGTATCCTCTGCTGGTGTTGCACAATGCTATGCAGATTTCCTAGATGTGCTGGTGGTTGATCATAGAGATGATTGTGTTCTTCCAGACGTTAGTGTTTTGAAGACGGATACAATGATGGGTTCTTTGGAGAGAAGCATAGAACTGGCAAAGTTTATCGTTGATTTAGTCTAATAAAATCGTGAGTAAATGAAGCGTACAGGTATCGCCAATCTCCCATTGCATGGAGGAAAAGCCCCAAGGTGGTTGTTCGACAGAATGGTAAAACTGGCTGGCGGCATTACCGAAACTCTCGTCTACGAATATGGTCAGGAGGAATTTTTAAGAAGAATTTCCGATCCATATTGGTTTCAGGCATTTTCTTGTGTTCTGGGATTTGATTGGCATTCCTCAGGTACTACAACCACGGCATGTGGTGCTCTAAAGGCGGCGATCGACCCAGAGGAATATGGTTTGAAGGTTGCTGGCGGAAAGGGCAGAACGTCGAGGAGGACGCTTGCTGAAATCGATGAGACAGCAGATTTGTTTACTTTATCCACAAGCGAGATCGAAAAACTAAAGTACTCTAGCAAGATGTCAGCCAAGGTCGACAATAACTGTGTCCAGGACGGATATCAGCTATATCACCATTGCTTTATTTTTACGGAAAGGGGGGACTGGGTAGTAATACAACAGGGTATGAGTGAGTCATATGCAAGACGATATCATTGGCTTTCCGACTCAGTGGAGAGTTTTGTGGAAGAGCCACATGTTGGGATTTGCGGTGATAGGGCGGAAAAGTCAGTTCTAGATCTAACTTCTGTAGATAGTAGAGATACGAGAGACATCAGCCTTGATCTGATCAGGGACGATCCTAAGAACTTGGTGAAATACCTAAAACCATCAAAGCAGAAGCAGCTAAAAGAATTTGCAGAACTATCAATGCCGACTCATCATCAAATACTGGATATAGATCTTAGCAAACGTGAAATTGAGGTTCTCCAGAAAGCATACGAAATACAGCCAGAAAACTATGAAGAACTGGTTTATTTAAAAGGCATGGGGCAAAAGAAAATAAGGGCTCTGGCTCTGATCTCTGACCTGGTTTATGGCACATATCCCAGCTGGAAGGACCCTGTAAAATATAGCTTCGCACATGGGGGCAAAGATGGTTTCCCCTATCCGGTTGATAGGGAGGTTTATGATAGTTCAATTCAGACGCTGGCAGATGCAATAGAAGGTGCTAAACTGGACAATAAAGATAGGTACTATGCAATCAAGAGGCTAAGAGATTTTTGCAAGGTCTGATGAAAAACAAACATATAACTTGTGACGATTAATTTATATTTTTGATGTCTTGGCTTAGATGAGATTTGTTTCTATGATCTCCTCTCCAAATAATACTTTAAGCAATACGAAAGATAGGCGCAAAATCTTGAAATTCAAAACTAAACTATTGAAGCGCGTAAAGATGAGTTTTGCAACGGAAATCACCCCACGAACATCTTGAATTTGGATCCCATATACAAGAATTATAACGTGATCTTGGAATTCAATGAAAAAATTGGTAAGTGGATTGTGGAAGTTTGAAGAGTCGGTTGTTGGGAGTAATAACCCTAGAATTTTAGTTCGATAAAGATAAATATTAACACGCGTGAAAAGTGAAAGCTTTATTAGTGTCGGTAATATATACAAGATTATACCATGGAGGATTTTACCATGGAAGAACCTATAAAAATGGGGCGGCGAAAGTTCCTCAAGGCTCTCGCACTTGCTGGAGCTATAGCTGCTATTGGTACTTCAGGATGCGTATCACCTGAAGAGTCAACTCCAGTTCCTACGCCTACACCCAGACCAACTCCAGCACCAACACCCAGACCAACTCCAGCACCAACTCCAACTCCAGCACCAACTCCTACACCAACACCAACACCAACACCAACACCAACACCTACTCCAACGCCAACTCCGACCCCCGCACCAACACCAGCACCGACATCAGAACCAATGCAAACGTTCACCGCTGAAGAACTTGCCAAATACAATGGAAAAGATGGTGCTAAGGCATTGGTAGCCGTCGGTGGGACAGTATATGATGTATCCAGTAGTCGTGTATGGCCTGATGGGAAGCATATGGGTATTCACTTCGCAGGAGTAGATTTGACTGAAAATCTTGCTGATGCACCACACGGTGCGGACAGACCTCAAAAGTTTCCCGTTGTTGGAACATTAATGCAAACGTTCACCGCTGAAGAACTTGCCAAATACAATGGAAAAGATGGTGCTAAGGCATTGGTAGCCGTCGAAGGGATAGTCTATGATATATCCAGTAGTGAACGATGGAATAATGGGGATCACATGAGTTCTCATCACGCCGGCGAAGATTTGACAGAAGATATTAAAAAAGCCCCACATTATGGTACCCCCGTGATACAAAAGTTTCCAGTTGTTGGAACATTAGATGGAGCTTAATTAATGTTTTAGATATTTTATCTCTAAAATAAACTAAATAATGAGTAAATTCATAGCCAATAATCCACTAGTACAGACAAGAGAGGAATTAATTTAATGAAAATTCGATATAAAACATAATTGCTGAGCTTTTTTTTTATATCTTTAATAACTCCTATGAAAGTTGTGATGATTTTAACAAACCTACTTGATCCAAAATCCATATATCATATCATATCATATGTATGGCTTTATTGAAATTCCTATAAATAAGATACATAAAAGAAAGGTAGAACAATGAGATTAGAAAATATCTACGAAGAAAAATTGTTCTCCAAGGGGATAACAAGTATATTGGCTCCAATTACGATCGTTTTTCTTTCCATATTAGTTTATCAGATTTTTGTAGGGCCCATAGGTACCCGTCCAGCCCCAAACTGGTTTTTTTTAATTATGTTTCTGTTGTGTTTATTTTTGACAATTAATTTTAGCAATCTGATCATCAGAATGACATCTCGACTCATCTCTGTAAGTTATGGAATTTTTAAGTACAATATCTCCTGGGAGAATATTGCAGATTGTTATCTAGATGAAGCTTCAACCATTAGATACGGGGGCTGGGGGATACGCATGGGAAGGGTGAAGGGGAGATGGAGATTGGTGTACAATGTTATGGGCGGTCCCCGAGTTGTACTTTCATTGAAGAAAGGTAAATTTAGGGAATTTGTATTTTCCACTAGTGATCCCCAGAGAGTAATAGAAATAGTAAAACAAAAAGTTGGCTGAAAAAATGGCCACTATTTGGTTCAAACTCTCAATCGATAACGCTCCGTTCGGGACACATAACATTGGGTAAGTAGAACTCATTTCAAAATCGATTAATTCATTTTAAATTTTGTTACGGTATTATGTCTTTAGAAATAATGTAAGCAAATTACGAAAAAACTAAGAAAATGCTTTTATGCCTCTCCAATCTCCGGCGTTTTTCGCCCAGTTATCCTTACCATAACTTGGTCTGGTGTTCTCGTCCCAGTCGAAATCTCCCCACCTTTTCATCTTAAACCTTTGATCATATAGGGTCCATCAAGCTCATATCCAAATTTTCGATAATAATCTCGCACGCCAACACCACTGGTGATTGCAATTTTGTCAAAACCATTCTCCTTTGTGATATTCTCTGCTTCACTCAGCAGGTCTTCTCCGTATCCCCTGTGCTGCCATCCCTCTTTCCTTGAGCCAATGGGAACCATTGGACCATAGATATGTAATTCCCTTACTAGTGCGGCATTGCTCAATTCTTTTCTATGGGGGTTATCTGGAAATCTTAGTCTAAGGAAACCTATCAATATGTCTTTTTCAATGTCCTCGATTGATACGAAATGCTCAATACCACCGCATGCATCATATCTTTCTATCAATAATTGTATGTTTGATGTGTCTGGCTCAGTTCCCTTAAGCAGTGCATGTCCCACTTCCCTGCAACGTATACAGTGGCATTTTTTGCCGGACTCTCTCAACATATCTGCTGCTAACTGCCGGATATTGCTCTTTGTCACTCCTGCCAGAATCAGGTTTGCAGGAACATCTCGTTGGATTCTCTGTAGTCTCACCCATGGGGGCAAAAAAGATTTTACCTTGGCGAGCAGCTCCACCGCATCGTCATTCATCAGTGGTACATATTCTCCATTTTTCCATATATCATGCAATTGTGTTCCATTCACGATCAGCGTGGGATATATCTTCAGGTAGTCTGGTTTGAATTTAGGGTCGGTGAATATGCGGCGAAACATCTTTAAATCATCATCAAGGGAAGCCCCAGGCAACCCGGGCATCATATGAAAGCCCACCTTGAGTCCGCTATCTCTTAGCATTGCATTAGCCATGATGGCATCCTCAACTGTATGTCCTCTCTCCATTCTTCTCAGCACAAAATCATAGATGCTCTGAACGCCTAATTCGACCTTCGTTCCGCCTAACTTCAACATTAGATCAATGTGATCCTTTTTAGACCAATCTGGACGCGTTTCGAACGTTATCCCTACGTTCCTTACCCTAGCGGTCTCGTTGGCCTTTTGTACATCTTCGAGCAGAATTGACTTTTTTCGTTTTCTTTTATTTTTATCTTCAAAGTCGTTCATAGCCTCTAAACAACGGCGTACGAACCACTCCTGATAATATAGTGATCTGGCAGTGAACGTGCCGCCCATGACGATCAACTCTGCTTTATCGAGTGGATGCCCTGTCTGTTTAAGTTGGCTGAGACGAGCCATAACTTGACGATATGGATTGTAGTTTTGATGGGCTCCTCTTAAGGCAGCAGGTTCATATCCTGTATAACTTTGCGGAGAATGAAATGACGACATGGGTCCACCAGGACATGGGATACATAACCCATGTGGACATTTATGGGGTGATGTCATCACAGCTATAACGGCAACGCCTGAGATCGTTCGAACAGGTTTCAGCTGAACTAATCTTCTGATAATGTTCTGCTCATCAACAGTGCAAACAGCCAGTATGTCTGAGTTCTTCGGTATCTTGGACAAGTTATGCCTTCGCACAACCGCCTTCTTAGCATTGTTTAGTTGATCAGAAGAAACTATATCCCCTGCCAGTATCATCTTAATTAATTCTTTGCACGCGGATGTAACGTCTTCAGTCATCAACCCTCTCTATCCAACACCCATTTCTCCCAGTGCTCTATCTTCTCACCCAACCTAAGGGGTGCCATAGGCGCCTCATCAGGGTACCCCACTAGCACCAATGCAATAGGTCGCACATGCTCTGGCAAATTTAATAAAGAGGATACTCCCCGCTCATCAAAAGCCCCCACCCAACAGGCTCCCAAACCGAGAGAGTGCGCCGCCAGAAGAATGTTCATCACCGATGCAGTTGAATCCTGTATTGCGTAAAGGGCGCTCCTAGTCCTATATCGTGGCTCCGAACGCGTCATGTTTGCACAAATGACGATCACTACTGACGCCTCTCTTATAAATTCTTGGTTCAGAGCAGCTCTTGCCAGGTCTTTCTTCCCTTCCTCCAATGACACAATGATGAATTCTCTTGCCTGTAGATTTCCTGCAGATGGCGCCATTTGCGCGGAATGTAGTAAAATTTCAATGTCTGATTTGCCGATTGGCTTCTCCTTGAACTTGCGTATTGATCTTCGATTTTCTATCGCATCTATGCAGTCTTTCATAAGTATCACCTTTTTTGTTTTGTTCTATTCTATTATACTTTGACTTTGGCCATAAATCTTTAAGGCTTAACAGGCTTATATGGCGTAGATCAATATGAGAATTACAACGGACTTAGAGTTAAAAGATACACCTGGACAACTCGTGTTAGCGCTCCAGCCCATCTCTGACTTTGATGGCAATATAGTCTCTGTGGTACACCACAGAGACAAGAAAACCCCTAGAGGCATGATTCCGGTGCAAGTAGCCTTTGAAATCGGTGGAGACAAGTTGAATGATCTGATCGATAAATTAAAGAAAAACGGGATCATAGTTGCCAGGGTCGGTGAGGAAAGACTTCGTGAGAGTAGGGTCGTTATAATAATCGGACACATTGTACACTCGGATATTAGGGATACCATAGATCAGATAGATGCTACAGGATATGCCGAGGTGGTCGATCTCGCGATGTCCATGCCAGGAATAAATCAAAGATCATCTGCAAGACTGGTGATAAATGCTACCGGAAAAAAGGAAAGTGAATCTGCAGTTGATTTGCTGAGGGGCATAGCCTGTGAAAAAGATCTACTATTGATCGAACCCATCTAGCAGGTGATCTCTTATGAAAAGAATACGCATCTCAATAATCGGATTTGGAGTTATAGGAAGCGGTGTTGCAAAGGTCATTTCGGAAAAAAGAGACCATATAAAGCATAGGCATGGAATCGATCTTGAGCTAGTGGGAATTGGCGAACATAATGGCGGCATTGTCTGTGAGAGTGGTCTCGATCCCATGGAAGCTTACAATTTAGCGAAAGCAAAGGAGATGAATAAGCATCCATGTTGGAAAGAGGACATGAAGGGTATTAAAGTCATTAGAGAAGTGGATGCAGACATTGTAATAGAGACAACACCAACGAACATCGATTCTGGTGAGCCAGGTCTAAGTCATATGCTGACCGCTTTTAAAAACAAAAGGCATGTAGTCACATCTAACAAAGGACCATTGGCTATAGCGTACAAAGAACTAATAAGAACCGCAGAGGAACATGAAGTTCAGTTTAGATTCGAGGCTTCTGTGGGCGGGGCAATGCCAGTATTTAATCTTGTACGAGAATCTCTTCAAGCAAATAAGATACTTAGTATTAAAGGTATCTTAAATGGGACTTGCAATTATATACTTACAAGGATGTCCACCGAAGGAATGTCATACGAGCACGCCTTATCAGAGGCTCAAGAACTTGGTATCGCAGAGACGGACCCAAGCTATGATGTCGAAGGGAAAGATACTGCATGCAAGCTTGTAATTCTCGCAAATGAGATCTTTGGGATAGATAGCACTTACAAGGATGTCGAAATAGAAGGGATAATCGGTGTCACCCTAGAATCGCTAAAACTGGCATCTGATAAAGGATATACCATAAAGCTGATTGGTGAAGTAGGCGAGAGATTAAGAGTTGCACCGCGTTTAGTACCAAAAGATCATATTCTGGCTGTTGGTGGAACCCTAAATATAATGTCCCTAAATACGGATCTGGCAGGAGATATCACAATAACCGGCAAGGGTGCTGGAGCCATCGAAACTTCAAGCTCCATATTAAGCGATGTGATAAATATAGCGAAATTTTGAGGACGGAATGGATGGACAGTGGCTCTTATAATCTCAATCGTGTCAAAGAGGTGAGCATTTATTTAGATGTTCAAATCCTAAAGTTGATAAGGCTAGAGAAAGGAATTTTACGAGGGATTGGGAGAAGTAGGCTAATCTAATATAGCCACTTATGAATCCTTATGTACCCTCATAAGTCCTATGAATTTATAAACAAAAAAGTGGTCAAATTGGATGGGGCAGTTGTGATATGAAAGTTATAGAATTTTACAGAAATCCGCCCATTTATTCACTCGAAGTATTCCCGCCGAGAAACGGGGAGTCGCTTGATAGGGTATTTAATACAATAGATTCTTTGATGGAATTCAAACCAGCATATATCAGCGTAACTTGTGGTGCGAGTGGATCTCCACGTGGTGGGACGGTATCAATAGCAGCCAAAATCAAGAGAGAGTATGGGATAGAAAGCGTGGTACATCTTACCTGTGCAGACAAATCAAAACAAGACATAGAGAATTTGCTAATGGATGTAAAATATGAAGGAATTGAAAATATACTGGCACTAAGGGGGGACACTCCTCAAGGAGAGAAGACATTTCAACCCCATGAAAATGGACACAGATACGCCTCAGGATTTGTAGATCAGATAAGTTTGATGAACGAAGGCAAATACTTAACAGAGTTTGAAGGCGAATATTTGCAGGGGTTGCCCACTAATTTTGGTATAATTGTGGCTGGTTACCCAGAAGGTCATCCAGAGTGCTCAGACGAGAAAAAAGATTTAGAGCACTTGAAAATAAAAGTCGACAAAGGCGCAGACCACATAATAACCCAAATGTTTTTTGATGTAAATCATTATCTAAAATTCGTGAAAAATGTTAGGTGTATTGGCATAGATGTGCCTATAGTTCCAGGTGTAATGCCCATGGAAGAATATTCTCAGATTAAGTATATGTTACAAAAAATGAAAATAAGCATACCTCAAGATTTCATGAAAAAACTTGAAAAGAACAAATATGACAAGCCTGCTGTGCAAAAAATCTGTACAGAACATACATCGTCTCTCTGTAAAACCTTGATAGAAAAGGGCGCACCCGGAATTCACTTTTATACCATGAATAGGTCTGATAGCACACTTAAAATTCTTCAACAAATTTAATAGGCTTTTCGGGGGCGATTCATCAAACTAATCAGCAGATATAACTGACTTGTGGTCATTATTTCCTCTTTGATGAACTCGTTATGGTAATCAATGTATTATCCATCCTTTACGGTTCAAAATCATGATTATATATCTAGTATGGGTTGGTGTTTTTCTATTATTATCTTCCATAAAGGCATGCCCCGATAATCGTAAGAATAATACCATTAGGATTCTAATTATCTATTATCATGAAATTTATAGAATTCGCTGAAATATGCGAGAAACTGGAAAGCATCACGAGCAATCTGGAGATAACCAGAGTTGTTTCTAAACTTTTACAAGATACGGATGATCTGGAGATTGTAACCCGCTTCATCATGGGACGTATATTCCCGGCTTGGAGTGCTGAAGACCTTGGTATGGGTCCCAGTCTCCTCTACGATGCCATAGCCATGGCGACAGGCGCTAAGATAGAGCACATCAAAGAGGTCGTTAGGCAGAGGGGTGATGTCGGTATGGCTTGTGAGGAACTATGTGCGAGAAGGACGCAGCAACCACTTTTCTCTGGGGAGTTGACCGTAGAGCAGGTTTACCGAAATTTCAAGATCATTGTCCACGTCGAAGGAAAAAAGTCTCAGAAAAGAAAAGCTAGAATGCTAGCAGAACTGTTTATTTCGGCAAAGCCAAAGGAGGCACGATACATAGCCAGATTGGTGTTGGAGGAGTTGCGCATAGGGGTGGGCGAAGGCACCGTTCGGGACGCAATCGCAAGTGCCTTTGGAGTTTCTGTTAACTTAGTGGAAAGAGGATATATGCTGACCAACGATTTCGGGCTGGTTGCCGTGACCGCAAAAGATGAACCGGGGGGGCTAGAGCGCGTAGACATAGAGTCCGGTAGGCCAGTCAAGCTGATGTTGGCGCAGATGACTGAGAGTATAGGTATTGCAATAGAAGAAATGGGTGAGGCTGCTATAGAATGGAAATATGATGGGGCACGAATACAAATCCATAAAATAGGTGATGAAGTACAGCTCTACTCTAGGAAATTGGAAAATGTCACTAAGTCTTTACCAGATATTGTAAACTTTATCAAAAAAGATGTAACTTTTAAACAAGCAATTCTTGATGGGGAAGTTATTGCAATAGACGAAGATGGTAAACCGAGACCATTTCAAGATATTTTGAGGAGATTCAGAAGGAAATATGACGTGGAGCAAATGGCAAAGGAGATTCCATTTCAACTGATCTTGTTTGATGTTTTGTACGATGGACAGAGTTTGATCGATTTGGCTTTGATTGAACGGCGCAAAGTCCTTGAGAAGTGCATAAGAACTAAACACTCATCAAAGATTATCGTAGCACCGCAACTTATCACAGGTGATCTCAATGTTGTCGAGAGAATCTATCAAGAAGCGCTGTCAGCTGGACACGAGGGTGTGATGATCAAAAATCCAAAATCGACTTACCTCCCTGGTAAGAGGGGCAAGAATTGGTTGAAGATAAAACCAGTAATGGAGACGTTAGATCTAGCTGTAACTGGGGCTGAATGGGGGGAGGGTAGAAGGGCAAACCTTATCGGCTCATATTCTCTGGCTTGTAGAGATGTGGATACAAATGGACTTCTTGGTATAGGCAGGGTTGGAACTGGAATAACTGATGAACAACTAGCAGAATTAACCGAGCTGTTTAAGGAGCTCATAATATCAGACATCGGAAAAGAAATTGATATTAAACCAGAGGTTGTGTTTGAAATAGCCTATGATGAGATTCAGAAAAGCCAGAATTACGAATCGGGTTTTGCTCTTAGGTTCCCAAGATTAATCGGCATAAGAAGCGATAAATCAGTGGAAGATATAGATTCTGTCCAGAGGGTTCGAGAATTATATGGAAAACAGAAAGGGCGCGGAATCACCAGATGAATTTTGTTTTTTAATAATACATCACTTACTTCATAGGGGCATTTTAGCGTTAGAATGCTCAATTATGTGCTCTTTTCGTTTCGGGTTCTTCACCGATTTTTAAAGATATACCTAGAAAAAACGACCTCGCACGATGCGATATAAGGCATTTCTTTAGGTTTTTTTATGATTATTTTTTTTCGTTCTTGGGGAGAGTGAATCTGGGGAGAGTGAATCTGATTCCTGGAAATATTCCTGGCAACCCCATCTTCTCAGACAAAATGGTTAACGGGGGGAATACGGTTTGTGTGAGTTTATACTCTAGTGGATCTCTGACTTCATCAGGAATATTTTGGTACTTTTTATTAATCCATGTTTTGTAGATTTTGTCTATGTTTTCGATTTCACTTATCACGACTGTTACTCTGCAATCAAAAATTCCAATGACATTTTTGTTAGAATCTTCCATTTCAAACTTCAACAGGTGCTCGGATTTTAACTTATCACTATCTAGTTTTTGAGGATCTATGCACGTATGATTTACTTTCATACTTATTTTTTGTCCGCGAGGGGCTATTTCGCTAGGATAACCCAAGACTCGAGTCATATCGACTTTCGTAATACATGTGTCTACTTTCATAATTCTCACACTTCCTCAAACAAGGTTTTTTTCAGATTGCCAATTTCTATATTGTAATTGCACTCAACCGAACTCGTTGTAGTATCTATATTGTAATTGCACCAAACCGAACTCGTTGTAATATCTATATTGTAATTGCACCCAACCGAACTCGTTGTAATATCTATAGGTTCCGTCCAAGTAGCGTTGGACTTCACAGGAACGTCAAATACCTCATCATCCGAAGCAAAAATTGGTTGTGGTGGCTCTAGTGACTGGAATAGGGCATCTACAAAGCATTCCCCAAACGATGTGATACCATAGTAGGAATATTTATCTTCATTAAACTCGTGTCTAAAGTAGTGTTCTACAAGGGAACCTTTCATCAATTTTTTTAGATGGTTGCTTAAGCTTCCTTTTTCAATTTTTAATTTGTTAAGAAGCTCAGTAAAAGATAATTCGTTGTGTTTTGATAATGAGACAACTATAGCTTGTCGTACATCATTATCTATTGCGCTAATTGCTAGCTTAATTTCTTCTGGAATTTCACTAGAATATTTTTCTACATCCGCCATCTTTTTCACCCCCTGTAGGTCAAAAAAAATTGACCAAGGTCAAATTATCATTACCTTGTAGTATTTAACACTTTCTTTGTATTTATTTTTTTGTGTTTATTGGGGAGTAGATGGCTAACAAGGAGGAACGTCTAAAACCGTCGACATTCACTACGGCGAGATATAAGAGTAATATCTTAAGTGCAAAACCCAAACTAAAAATACTAATTTTAGGACCTTATATACCCCCATCTGCTAAATCTCAGCTGAAAGAATTAAGGAATTTTTTAAAAAATAAGGGATACACTCAAACAAAATTGGTCGAAGACATCCCTAATAAGGCTGTATTTCATGAGGAGGGAAAAATAAACCTTTTCACGAAAAGCATTTTTTGTATTAATTCTGCAGACGTAAATTATTTTATTTTTTTAAATAATGGTAGAAATGAGGGAGTTACAGCCGAATTGACATATACTTGTAATAACTTACAAAATAAACTCAATACGTGTGCAGTTTTTATTGAGAAAAAGTATAAAAAAACGTTGTCGACTATGATTAGGGATCAAATAAGTTTACGTGAAAAAAAACTCAGGCAAGCATCTTTTCAAAATAACAAAGAACTCCATGATATTGCTTTGGGTTATAGTCTGGAGTGTTTAAAATTATCATACCAGAATATAGTGGATTAGGTGATAAAACTAAAAGTAATATAAAAGGTCACAACAAACACTATTTTCACGCCTTTCCAATCTCAATCGTCTTTCGTCCCGTTATCCTCACATTTATCCTGGTGCTCTCGTCCCAGCCGAAGCCATACCTTCCTGTGTAGGCCACTTCCATGCAGTCCAGACAATTAGTGCAATGAACACAGCTTCTAAAATCATATAAAATGCATAATAAGCCCAAAGCTCCCCTGGTACAAGCAATGTACCGAGCAAAACAACAGCATGGAATATACCTACAATGATATTTACCAAGCGATTCGTTTTAGCCGGCAATGCCAGGGACAGGAAAATCATAAAAATCGGGATCGCCATTAATATTGCTCCCATCAGCAAGAAATCCGGAGTGACTTGGATAGCACCAGCACCGAATTCTCCTGACATTACTCCTTCTATTGTATCTCTCCGATAAAATGAGAGAACGTCATTGTATAGGTAAAAAAACATCAAGCATATCCACAGGATTGAAAGCTTTATCTTCACATTTATCTTCACATCTTCTAACAATTCAATCACCTACGCGAACGTTATGTTCCACATTTATAACTACATTTCCCTTTTTGTGTCCTGTTTCGACATACTTGTGAGCCTCGGCGATTTGTTCCATCGGATAGCTTCTGTCCATAACCGATTTCAGCTGTCCCGCCTCGATAAGCTCTCTGAGGAAATCTAGATCTTTAGTCTTTTCGCTTGGTGGTTTCAAACCTGGGGCTGCAATCACTGCCTTTTTGCTGCCGATCTTTGAAGTCCATAGCACTTGAACAAAGAACGCCAGCGAAGGCGCAGTTGCAAGATAACGTCCTTTTTGCTTTAGCGAGCCTTTACAGCGTGAAAACGAACTCTTGGCTACCACGTCAAAGATGATGTCATAGGTCTGGCCGCTCTTGGTAAAATCCTCCTTAGTGTAGTCAATTACCTTATCGGCTCCCAGGGATTTCACCAGTTCTATATTCGTAGTGCTGCATACCCCTGTCACTTCAGCCCCAAAGTATTTGGCAAGCTGCACCGCAAAAGTACCTACCGATCCGGAAGCGCCATTGATAAGGACTTCCTTTCCGCTCTGGATATTTAATTTTCTAAGGAAATGCAATGCTCCTAATGCCCCATCGCAGACGGCGGCGGCTTCCTCATAGGTCATATTGGCCGGCTTAATTGTCAGTGCCCCATCTTCAGGCAGACATATGTACTCGGCATGAGCACCATAACTCAACCCGGTAGATGCAAAAACTTGGTCACCTTCTTTATATCGCTTTACATCTTTGCCTACTGCTTCAATTTCTCCGGCTAATTCAGTCCCTGGTATAGATTTCTTTGGTCTTATGAGACCAGTGAACAATCTAGCAATAAATGGTTCACCCTTCCGAAATACAGGATCCGCTGCGCTGACTGTTGCCGCATATACTTTTATCAGTACTTCATTGTCCTTCGGGATGGGTTTTTCCACCTCTTTGAGCTGAAGAACATCCGGTGGTCCGTATTTCGTGCATACAATCGCTTTCATGAGTATTCTCCTAATTTACTTTGATTTACTTACATGGTCATAAATATCTCTGTTTTTGCCTTAAATTCTGCAGGAATAATACATTAAGTAATACACGATCTTCATCATTTTAGGCACAGAGTATATAAAGAAACACTGGATAGGGAGCTAAAAATGGTAATTAATATTTATAATTTCTGTGGTTAAGATAAATTAAATTTTGAGATAAACTCGAAAAAAAATAAAATATGGTTAAAGAGGACGTGGCGCAAATAACGGAACGGAGAAATCCAGTGTGCGATACAAAAATTAGATTGGGGACGGTCTGCCTTCCAACATCTTTATGTATGTGGATAGTCCGACTCCGATGAATGCTATGATCACTGCGCCAACGATCGAAATCATAAGGTATTGAATTGCAGCAGATCGAAATCCCTGGTTGAGTAATATGGCACAGGCAGATCCACCCCAAAGAATCACACCTGCTGCTAATAGGAAAAACGGTAGAACCCAATATCGTCCGACTCGTTCTTTGCCTAGGTATGAATCGATTATCCTTCCTACCCAGGAGAGCAACCCGCTGGCTACAAACCACCAGATAGAGGCATTGATGAAAATTACGATGAGTAACAATCCCTGAGATTCAAGCTCCCAACATCTGGCCAGTCCTTGTGTGATGCCTATGAACACAAGGATCGCTGCAGCTACGTATGTAACAAAAGAAATTCTACCCCCATAGAAGGATTGTTTCAAGTTTTCTGTGAAATCCTCTATTATGTCCTCCAGTCCAAACCCCCTAAAAAGCATATAAATGCCGATAAAGGCCATGATGGATATGATAGCTCCTTGCGGATATCCTGCAAACACCGAAACTGCATAGATCAGGCAAGCCAAACCAACAGGTATGAAAAATGTCCTGGATACCTTGGGATCGCTGAACAACTCCTTGATGATGTAATAAATGCTCTCCAGATTTTGGCTCTGCTTGACTATTACTCTACGCACCGAATCAACCTTGAACCTTGACTCAATGAGAGGGAGTACAAATTCGTCTTCAGCCCCATCCGTAACGACGATTGCATTTTTTGA
>JBHPDI010000008.1:0-37861 GCA_042577985.1 Halobacteriota archaeon
AGTAGATCGGATAGAACAACAAACAAACGGAAAGATAAAGAAAAGCGATTTCTATCCAGTTCCATGCGTAGTATCGCTATCAAAATTAGTCGAAGAATACACGAAAAAGCCCCAGATTGAGTTCAGCGCTCACCCGCATTGTGGTATGGCAACATACGTGTTTGTAGATGAAAAAGAGCTCGTTCCAATTAATAGATTCGTGGACGTGGATAAATTCTTCCAATCTGTGGATGAGGTAATTGACATCTTAAATGCTGGGGGTTTATTGGGCAGATCTAAAGCCATGATGAAAGGTGTGAAAGTAATAAACGATTGTATCCACGAGAGTACGCAGCCAAAAAATGTGCATTTCAAGGAGATGCTCAAGCAGGTATTGAAAAAACAAAACTATAAGTCGCTGGGAGAATTCCATTGGAATGCGCTGTTTATCGGAGTAATGCACTTCCAAGATTCATACAATTATGACATAGAACGTGTTAAGCGATGCGTGATTCATTATGCCACGCCAGATCCAAAACGAAGGATTATACCTTTCTGCGCATACAACTCTGGCCCGACTTTTAGAGAAGAGATTGAACAAAAATACAGCATTCCATTAGAGGAGTGGGAAAGCCAACATAGAAAATGATTTGTGCAACTTTTTTTGCTCCTTCGGTTAATAAAAAGATAATTAAATTAGCAAATGCGAGAATGAATGAATGTAGGTGAATCACTTGAAGTTAATCGACGTTGATCCAGAAGTGGCAAGAGCAATTATACAGGAAAAGAGAAGAGAAGAATCCGGATTGGAGTTGATCGCCTCTGAAAACTTTGTTAGCGAGGCAATTTTAGAGGCACAAGGCTCCGTCATGACGAACAAATATGCTGAAGGCTATCCATCGCGTCGATATTATGGTGGCTGTGAATATATGGACGTCGTGGAAAACTTGGCTATAGAGAGGGTCAAGAAGATTTTTGGTGCAGAACATGCGAACGTACAACCACACTCTGGATCACAGGCAAATATGGCCGTTTACTTTGCAATGCTAAATGTCGGCGATACCATCATGGGGATGGGGTTATCCCATGGCGGCCATCTAACACATGGAAACCCAGCAAGCTTTTCAGGGAAGCTCTTTAACGTCATCTCCTATGGTGTGGATCGAGATACCCAAATGATCGACCATGATGATGTGAAAAAACTCGCAAAAATACACAAACCCAAGATGATAGTGGTAGGTGCTAGCGCATACCCGAGGGAGATAGATTTTGCTGCCTTCAGAGAGATAGCGGATACAGTCGGTTCATACTTAATGGCGGACATTGCCCATATAGCGGGATTAATTGTGGCTGGAGTTCATCAGAGTCCTGTATCACATGCACACTTTATCACGAGTACCACTCATAAGACCTTACGCGGCGCTCGTGGCGGATTCATTCTTTGCAAGAAAGAATATGCCAAGGCAATAGACAAGACGGTTTTTCCGGGAATTCAAGGTGGTCCTTTGATGCATTCCATCGCCGCCAAAGCTGTCACTTTCAAAGAAGCGATGAGTCCAGAGTTCGTAGATTACCAAAAACAGATAGTAAAGAATTCAAAGACATTAGCTGATGAACTGATGAACAAAGGATTTGATCTAGTCTCCGGCGGAACTGATAATCATCTGGTGCTTGTAGATCTGACTAGCAGAGGAATAACAGGTAAAGAGGCTGAAGAGGCTTTAAATGAAGCTAACATCATCGTGAACAAGAATACTATCCCATTTGATCCAAAAAGTCCGTTCATTGCTTCAGGTATAAGGATAGGTACACCGGCAGTTACAACAAGGGGAATGAAAGAGAGCGAGATGAGAGAAATAGCAAACATGATCAGTAAATTATTATCAGACATTGATAACGAGACGATACGCCGAAATGTCAAAAAAGAAGTGGAGAATATTTGTAGTCAATTTCCACTTTAACTTTGTTAGGTATGGATTATGATCATCGATGGGCATAAGATTGCTGAAGAAATCCAAGAAGAAGTTGCAAGAGGGGTCAAAAAGCTTAGAGAGAATCATGGGATTACCCCCTGTTTAGCTACTATCTTGGTCGGGGAAGACCCTGCATCAAAGACATATCTTTCGATGAAAAGGCGGGCTTGTGAAAAAACATCAATACATTACGAAGAGTATCTTTTTCCGGAAAGAGTGCAACAAGAAGAGTTGATCAAACTAATTCTGGAGTTGAACGATGATTTGAAGATTCATGGCATCTTGATACAGCTTCCTTTACCAGCACATTTGGATGAAGATTTCATCTTAGAAAGAGTTTCGCCAAAAAAGGATGTCGACGGATTTCACCCCATTAACCTGGGTAATCTACTTATTGGTAACGAAAATATGCCTCCTTGTACGCCTTCTGGCATAGTTTTCATGCTAGAAAAGATAGGCGTGGATCTGAAAGGTAGACATGTTGTTGTGGTCGGTCGAAGTAAGATCGTCGGTCTACCACTTGCAGCGATGTTTTTGAATAGAGATGCGACTGTCACAATTTGTCACTCAAAAACGAAGGACCTAGAGAGGTATACCAAGCAAGCAGATATATTGGTGGTGGCCGTTGGCAGGTCCAAGTTAATCACAAAAGAAATGATAAAGGAGGGTACAGTGATTATCGACGTTGGGATGAACAGGGTTGGGGGGAAACTTTGTGGTGACGTAGATTTTGAGGATGTCGAGGAAAAAGCTTCTGCTATCACGCCTGTACCTCGAGGCGTTGGACCTGTGACAGTAGCCATGTTGATGAAGAATAGTTTAATTGCAGCGAAGAGCGCAGTAAGAGGGTAAGATGAAGAGGTGCATCAAAAACAAGATTCTCTTAATAAGAGATGCACAGTCCAATGAAGAAATAATATACAAAAGTTCGAAGATAGAAAAAAATCTTCTTGGCTTGGAGGAGTTTGACAAAGCTAAAACGGTCATGTTCTACATATCGAAGGGGAGCGAAGTTTATACAAGGATGATGATAAAAGAGGCAATGAGTAGGAAAAAGAAAGTCTTAGTTCCTGTCACGAAGTTGGATGAGAAAGAACTCGTTGTATCTGAGATGCTGGATTTGGATGAACTTAAGCTGGGTGCTTTTGACGTTCCAGAGCCAAAGAACCCAAAGCTCTTCTCTGCGGATAAAATAGATTTGATTATCGTTCCAGGTGTAGCATTCGATAAGAGGGGAAATCGCCTAGGATATGGTCTGGGTTTCTATGATAGATTTTTGTGCTCCTTGAAAGAGGGTGCAACCATAGTGGCACTAGCCTATGATTTCCAAGTCTTGGACGAAATACCAAATGATCACCATGATGTGCCTGCTGACACAATTATAACCGAGAGCCAAATCATACGTCCTCTTAAAAGAGGGTGACATCGTGCAAAGAATAAATATAGGCATACTTGTATCGGTCTCAAGCTGGGGAGGGAACTTAAAATCCATTATAGAGCACGTTAAGAGGCATGAACTAAACGTGAACATTGCAGTAGTAATTTCTGATGGTCCAAATGAACACATTTTAGATATGGCAAATGGGCACAACATCAGGAGCGCAATCATCTATCCAGACGGAAAGAGCGGGGATGAATACGATGAAGAATTGGTCTCTTGCTTGAAGGATAATTCAGTGGATTTAGTCGTGATGGATGGGTACATGAGGGTCTTGAGTCATAGGGTTATCTCTGCCTATAGAAACAAGATCATGAACGTTCACCCTGCGCTACTTCCAAGTTTTCCTGGCCTGAATGCGTGGCAGCAGGCATTAGATTATGGCGTGAAGATATCTGGGTGTACAATTCACTTCGCGGATGAGAACGTCGACTCAGGACCGATAATTTTACAGAGTGCTGTACCCGTGAGAGATGAGGATACCGTTGAATCATTGCGCAAAAGAATTCTCAAGGAGGAAATGGGGCTTTATATAGAGGCGATTAAACTTTTCTCTGAGGGTAAGATAAGAGTAATTGGAAGAAGGGTGGAGATAGAAAGATGAAAAGATGCTTAACACTAACTTTTGAGAAAATTCAAGATTTAAGATATGGGGAAAATGCACATCAAAAAGCAGCCTTCTACCGAGAGCCCAAGTTCAAAGGGGCATGCGTGGCCAACTCAACCCAGCTTCATGGAAAGATGCTGTCGTTTAACAACATCGTTGATCTGGATGCGGCCTTGGAGTTGGTGAAGGAATTTGAAAGACCTGCAGTCGCGATAATAAAGCACACCAATCCTTGTGGAGCTGCGTGCGGTGATAATATTTACGCTGCATATAAGAAAGCGCATGCATCAGACCCTCTTTCTGCCTTTGGAAGCATCGTTGCATTGAACAGAGAATGTGATCTGGAGACTGCGAAAGAAGTCACATCGACTTTTGTGGAAGCAATGATCTCCCCGAGTTATAATGAAGATGCCCTAGAGAGATTAAAGCAAAAAAAGAATTTGCGGGTATTAGAGGTAGGCGATCTTATCAAAACGACCGAGAAGGACATGAAAAAAGTCGTTGGCGGACTCTTAGTTCAAGATAGAGATGTTATGGATATGGGTGATTTGAATATAGTGACTGAGCAAAAGCCAAGCGAAGAGGAGATTAAAACGCTATTGTTCGTTTGGAAAGTTGTTAAACATGTGAAATCCAACGCAATAGTGCTCGCCCGTGATGAGCAGACCTTGGGCGTAGGTGCAGGCCAGATGAGTAGAGTTGATGCCGTCGAGATAGCAGTAAAAAAAGCAGGAAATCGGACACAGAAGAGTTGCATGGCATCGGATGCCTTCTTCCCCTTCAGAGATGCAATAGACGTGGCAGCTAATGCAGGGATTACGGCCATAATCCAGCCGGGTGGATCCATTAGAGATGATGAGATTATTCAAGCTGCAAATGATTACAACATTCCAATGGTTTTCACCGGAATACGACACTTCAAGCACTGAGGATTTTTGCATGATGATCTACGATGAAATTGCCGGCATGATGATAGGTGATTTATGTCCCACAAAGATCATGGGGGTTATAAACCTGAGTGAGGAATCATTTTACAAGGGTTCTGTAGCCAGCGGAGACGAAGTGGTCGAAAGGGCTTCCATCATGATTGAAGAGGGAGCGGATATTATAGATATTGGCGCTCGGTCTACTGCCCCGGGTGTGAGACAAATTTCAGTGCAAGATGAAAGAGAAAGACTAATACCTGCCTTAAAAGGCGTTCTAGAACTCGGTGTTCCCATATCTGTGGATACGCAATACTCGAATATAGCTGAGGTTGCTCTGGACATGGGTGCATGGATAATAAACGATGTCAGTGGATTACAGACGGATCCCCATATGGCAGACGTAATATCTGATTTTAATGTGCCAGTGATATTGATGGCATCCAAGGTAAAACCTGGTGATTGCATTACACTTCCAGAGATCTTGAAATCTTTGATCGATAGCATCGCATTAGCCGAGGGGAAGGGAATAAGCAAGATAATCATTGATCCTGGTATTGGCAGATGGGTAAAAGAAAAGACATATGAGTACAACTTGGATATAATAAGCGGTCTTGAGGTGCTTAAAGTACTTAGAAAACCCATCTTAGTTGCCATATCGCGCAAATCCTTCATCGGAGATATCTTAGGCGCACCAGAACCTTGTGACCGGTTAGCTGGCACTTTAGCATGCACTGCCATCGCCGTTTATAAAGGAGCGCATATAGTGAGGACGCACGACATAAAGGAGACAAGAGATTTAATCAGAACTGCAAGGGCTATACGAGGGAAACAGATTATGGCGGAAAATGGAGATTATCAGGTTATCAATATCGATTACCTAAAAAATCCCGAAGATTCTGTCGAGCTGATGAGATCTCTTGACGTGACGGAGATGGGCATAAAGATCATGAGCGGAAAGACTGTGTCCAGGGTTATTCTCATCAAAAATGTAACAGCACCAGAGGCTTTAATCATAAAACAGGAAATGCTCGCCAGAGGAGGAGATGCAGCCATACCCATGAGAACGATGTCTGGCGAGATAAAAAGAGCAGATGTTATTATCATAGGCACGATTTTACAAATCAACAATTTAATAAAGAAGCTAAAGGGGCAATCTTTCAACCTACCAGTGATAAGCAATTTAATTAAGGATATACTTGAAAAGGAGCGGGACGTAAAATATCTTTACGGGTGAAATGCTTGAAAAAGATGAGCCTATACTCTCTTTATACACCCATAATTCTACCGGGAGATAATATTGCGAAAGTGATGATGAATGCGGTGGAGAGGGAAAAGTTACACTTAGAGGACGGAGATATCATAGTGATTGCGGAAAGCGTAGTTGCCACTTCTCAAGGTAGATTAGAAAAATTAGATCAAGTGAATCCTTCTGAAGGTGCTATGAGATTGGCTAAAAAATATGATCTTGATCCTAGGATTACTGAGGTCGTTCTACGAGAAGCCAACGAGGTGTGTGGTGGGGTGAAAGGGGTATTGTTAACCCAGAAAGATGGATTGTTCGTTGCCAATGCAGGTGTGGACTCCTCCAATGCCCCGAATGGTTATGTTGTACTGCTGCCAAAGGAGCCTCAAAAAACAGCAGATAGCATAAAAAAGGACATCGAAAAGAAAACTGGAAAGAAGATAGGTATAATCATAGGAGATAGTAGAGTTATTCCGCTTAAAAGAGGGGTGATAGGCGTTGCACTGGCAACTGCGGGCATAGATCCTGTGGAAGACTGCAGAGAGAGGATCGATCTATTTGGAAGGAAATTGCAGGTGACTTTCAGGGCTATAGCCGATGATATGGTTTCTGCAGCACAAATACTCATGGGGGAGGCAGATGAGCAATGTCCAATGGTGCTCATAAGAGGTGCCCCCATTAAATTTACGGAAGAGCCACAACAAGAGATGCAATTGTCGCCGGAAGAATGCATGTACATGAAGGTCTTTCAGCTAAGACATACGCATTAAAAGATTATCGCTACTTCTTAGTATCATATCATGGTATTTCTTTTATTTATATGCAGATATCTATGCTAGAACCATGCTAAATTTGAATTCTACTTTTTCACATAAATAAAATAAAAATTAGGTTTATCTGCAAGCATTGGGTTATTCATAGATAGATGGATGGATAGATAGATGGATAGATAGATGGATAGATGGATGGATAGATAGATAGATATCATACGCCATTAGGTCAATAGAAATCGGTAGATAATACAATAAAATACAACAACAGCCCGGTAGTGTAGTGGTCAATCATACAAGGCTCTGGATCTTGTGACTGCGGTTCGAATCCGCGCCGGGCTATTTATTGAAGAGATAATAGTATTTTTGGATCGGAATAGCGGAAAATTTATAGGTATTAAGTGCACCTAATGTTTAGAGGATTTATTTTGTTTCCGAATGACAAAGTTAAAGGCTTAATCGGCTCAAAAGTTCAGATTGAGATGAAAGGCGAAAAATGTACTCTTGAGGGTATATTAGAGATTGTAGACGAATATCTAAACCTACACTTGATGAATACCACCGAGATCGTCAATGGGGAAAGAGTGAGAGCTCTAGGATCAGTGTTGGTACGTGGAAACAATATCATTCTTGTAAATCCAGTCAATGAGTGAGATAAAATGAAATCCTGGACCGAAGATGAAATCAAGCTGATTAGAAGGCATGCTTCATCACCAAAAGAGGAGTTAATAAAAATTTTCCCCGACAGATCGTGGGCAAGCATCAAGAAAAAAAGATCAAGGATTACAAAGACGAGAAAACTCCCGAATTGGTTTTCTTTTGACTTGCTTAAAGACAAATCAATAGAAGAGTTGGCTGAGGAGAAGGGGCTGAACCCGAGAACCATTCATAGGATCATCCAGGCAGGTGGTAGATCAGTAAAGGAGTTTAAGAAATCGCCTTGTTCAAAATACGAGTTGATGATGGCAGATGGCCTGTTCTCCCCATGCGTTGGTTGTACCGGAGGGGAGTGCATGCCAGAATATTGCGCTAATTTAGATGCATGGATACGAGCATTGATGTGAAGCAAGCCTTTATGGTAGTAAGTTTTACCGCCTCTTCCGCATCTTCGGCAACTATAACACCTTCAATCTCCCAAGTGTAATCTCTTCTGCCACATATCCAAATTTCTCAGGACAGTATGCGCCTCCAATCACATCTATCTATCTGCATATCACACACCCGCATTAAACCGCGAGACTGCCATGGCGGCATTTTTGAGTAATTTCAGAGCTGCTTCCTGATGAATAAATCCACCCAGACCACAATCTGGACCTGCATATTTTATCCTGTTTCCAAATTTCTTATATGCTATTTCGAGCCTTCTCGTTATGATCTTGGTGTCTTCGGTATCGTCGATCATCTGGAACGCTTTACTTGTATTTCTCCATATATCAATTCCAGTCGCGTCCCTATATTCGGCTGCCATAGCATCGATATCCGTTCTAGCGATGCCAACACGCAAAAACTTGTCATATTTGTCCAGATCTCTCTTTGATATCACATCCAGACTACTTGGTGTAGCTGCAGATTCCACACCAATGATGTTTATGCCCTCCACCCCATATATTTTCTCAGCCTCCAATGGAGAGTGAAGATGAATTTGAACGTCAATTCCTTTAGCTGGATCGGAGACTTTGTCTAGCGCAATCATCAATTCTTCATCCTCTATTATCAATTGAGGGTCGACTCCAAGACTTGGTTCATCGATAGATATTACCCGTGTCTCAAGATGTTTTTTTCTCAGAATGCCGTTTTTCACGAAATTGGACAAACTTTTTGTCAAACTCCCCAACACGTCAGCATGGATTACGTGACCATAGCCTCTGATATGCAGTTCTACAGGCCCTGTGATACATACCCGTATACCTAGTGCTTCACCAGATGAATCATAATGTTCCTTTGCAACACGTTCTATGGCACTGAGCTCTTGGATATTCGCTTTGTCCTCTTTAATCACCAAGGGGTCATCGCCCCAGTTCTTGGGATTTGTTATGGGATACAAAAACTGAGAGACCATATCTTGTAGTTGCGGATAGGTGAGCACGTCAACTCCAGATAGCATTTTCATTCGCATGACATCTTGCACCAATAAATCATACTGGTCTGGATCGCTGACAACCATCCCTTCTATGTCTTTTCTTGTCAACCTTTTTGGAAGTGGAAAACTTCCTATATCTTCAGATATGACGTGTTCCATTTTTGAGTCCTCTCCTCATCAGCGAAGATAAATATGCTTAAAATCTCTGGTATATATCCACGGGTCTTCTGTCTCAGCCTCCTTCTTAAGACGGAGGCAGTAGTCTACCTTTGCATCACATTCGTCTGAATAATATATTGCAAGGGCTTCTGGAAATTGCGGTTTCTTAGGCGATCCATATTCGTTATGTCCATGATGACTCAGAAGAATGTGTGCCAACTTCAGTCTGAGGGTCTCCGGGAAATTCTCAAGTCTTCCAATCCTGTCCAACACCATCTGCTCCCCCACGATCAGATGACCCCTCAGCATTCCCTCTTCGGATATATCTATGCTTGTGGTTATGGCATACTCTTCTATTTTCCCTATGTCATGGAGGATTGCACCAGTCAAAAGCAAGTCCTTGTCCAACGAGGGGTGAAGTGTATGCATTGCGTTACAGAGTTTGACCACATTCAGCGTGTGTTCGAGCAATCCACCAATGTAATTTTGGTGTCTATGCATTGATCCGGGGCAATTCTTGAATTTCTCGACGAATTCAGGGTCATCGAAAAAGGAATGTAGAAGAGATTTCATGTGCGGATTCTTCACAAAATCAACAATTTCCATAAGTTCCCGCATCATCTGACCTATGTCTTTGCTCGTTTTAGCTACAAAATCACCCATATCATACTCAGAGGGTTCGCACCTCCGTAAGGTATGAGTTGTGTCCATGGCTATCTCCAATCTGTCCCTGAATTCGCTAACTCTACCTGTGATGTGGACGACTTCATTCGTTTGGAATATATCGTAGATCTCCTTTACCTGTTCTTCGTTCCTGTCACCCCAGTATTTTGCCGTGATCTCACCACTATTATCGCTAACCCTAAACTCAAACCAAAACCCGGATGCATATTCTCTTGGCGGCTTTTTGTATTTGACCGCGAAGAGGCTGTCCACATTGTCCCCCATTTTTAGGTCCTTAACGAACTGATTTTTGTTCACCATATTTTCTCGCCCACCATTCACCTTTCTTTATTCATCTTTTTAAACATCAGTCTTTTGATGCTAAAAGTACACATTCATCACATTTATGCTTGTTACAAAATTCTTTTCCATAGTTGACCATAAGAGCGTGGAACTCTTTGAATAGAGCTATGTCTTGAGGTAATTCGTTCTCGAACCTTTTTTGTAACAGATCATATCCTCCTGATATGCCAAGGCAATTACAAATGCGAACCGTATAGGCATCGACGACGAACTTAGGTCTGTCCAACGCATAAAGAATGATGCTGTCTGCTGTCTCCTTTCCGATGCCCTTTAACAATAGCAGTTCGTTCCTTAGGTTTTCAAGGGGCATCTCAGATGTTGATAAATTTTCAGCAAAATATCCTGAAGCAATTTGGAGTCTCTCCGCCTTTTGCCTGTAGAACCCGGTACATTTAACCAGTGACTCCAGTTTTGACCTATCGACCTTGGCGAGGGCATCTGGGTCCAGCAGATCGTGTTCCTTGAGATTTTGAATTGCCATTTCCACATTCTCCCACTTCGTTCGCTGGGTTAGGATGGCACCAACCACCACTTCAAAAGGTGTTTCTGCTGGCCACCAATGTTGATTACCTAAATGTTCCAGAAGTTTGTTGTAGATTTCGATCATTTTCATCCTAAATTATCGATAATTTTCTATTTTACTTATCTATTAAAATAGATGCTAATGTAGGTATTACTTGGTTAGAAATGTGGAAAAAATGGGAGTGGTTTATACGAAAAAACTTAGGAAGGAAGAAATTGGAAAACTGGGATTGTACGAATTTCAAGGATATATAGGTGCAATGACAAGCCCTACCTTTGGCGGATGGAAGGGAACTGAAAGGTTAATTGAGTTATTGAATATTAAAGATATAGAAAAGCCAAATATATTGGAGGTTGGATGTTCTACAGGCTATATTACTAGATATGTGGCGCAAAAATTCGACTGTGAAATAATTGGAGTAGACTTATCAAAATTACTTCTAGATATAGCTGAAGAAGAGTCACGGAAATCAAACCTGAACAATATTAATTTCAAGTATGGAAATGTAGAACACCTCCCATTTTCAGATAATACCTTCGATATTGTATATGGAGAAGCAATAACTGCTTTAGTTCCAGACCCTATCAAGGTTCTCAATGAGTATAATCGAGTTCTAAAACTGGGCGGCAAAATCGCTACCTTGGACTTATTTATGAAGGAATCCCTCAGTGACAAATTTGCGGAAGAAACGAATGAAATGATGTCCAATGTACTTGGAACAAAGGTTAAAATCCGAAATTTTCAAGAATGGCAACAGATTTTCAAAGAATCTGGATTCAGCAGCATCAAGATATATGATTACTATGAAGATCTGTTTAGAAGGCAATATTCTGTCTTTGAGAATGTAAAGTTAACATATAAATTACTTTATCATATGACAGTAAATAAAGAAATCCGCCAGAAAATTATCCCACCCTTGAAATTTGCGAGGAAATTCCAAAAAGCCTTGAAGGGAGATAATTATGGGTATCTTATTTTTACAGGATTAAAATAAGAGAAAGCGAATACTATTTCAATTAAATTTTTTACAGTTTCTTTTTTAAATTTTAAAGTTTTTAAAGTAGAAAAAACTTAAAATAATCCCATAAATTAAGCCTATATAATGCATAAAAAAATCAACCATTACTACTTTTTGAATAATAGAAGGAAATAAAAAAACAGGTTTTTAAAAATGCTTAATTCATACATTTTTACCAGTAAATCCGACTTAAAATCATCTACACCATCCCAACTCTTGGAATTACTCCTTTCAAATTTAC
Source organism: Halobacteriota archaeon (assembly GCA_042577985.1). Lineage (GTDB taxonomy): Archaea > Halobacteriota > UBA148 > UBA148 > UBA148 > UBA148. The sequence continues at coordinate 11,984 of JBHPDI010000008.1, forward strand.
GCTTTTCTACCTTTCAACAAAAAGGGCTATTTTGAGAGTTTCTTGAATAAAGTGAGTATATAGATAGATTATTTGGTTAAAATAATGTTTATTTCATGATGGTGGTATTTGAGGTAAATTGTAAAAAAAAGAGATTTTATTAGTAAAAGAGATTATTAACAATCAGGGAGGTCTAAAAATGGAAAACGATTGTGATTGTCCAGTATTGGATAAAAATGATTGGGATCTCAAGAAACATGATTGGGATGAAAGAGCCTTCTATAGAACAAAGCATTTCTTGTTTCTTCACATGCCGATCGGCATTGGGAGAGCAATTAATAAGGGCATGGATGGAATCGAAGAAAAGGGCTATACATTCAAACCACCATACATGATGCTTGATGATGAAACTGGATTCTTTTCGGCAAACATGTTGATTGCCATAGAAGAAATTCCAAAAAATGATCCTGATGTGGAAGTATGGGGTCCTACAACCACTTATTCAAAATATTATCACGGTCCATTCAAGGGTTTGAAAAAAGAGATAATCGAACTCATGGATTTTGTTGAAAATAAGGAGAAAAAGAAACCAGTTAAGATGTATTGCTGGGTCACCAATTGTCCAAAATGCTGGAAAAAACATGGTGGTCCCACAACAATAATGTTTGCCAGAGTTTAAGATAAAATAAAAAAAATGAAATGAAAGTGTGCAAATAACTTAACTATAAGATAATGGATTAGATTATATTATATCAGATGTGCGTCATACCTAGCAGGAAGTTAAAGAGGTATAATTAGTGAGAATTCTTGGTTATGATACGAGTGTGATAGGGGCGTTAATAATAGCCAATGCAGTGATGTTCATTATCACATTGATAAATCCGGATTTAATTATCAACAACCTTGGTCTTCAACCTTCTTTAGCTCTTGAAAGGCCATGGACTTTGATCAGCTCCATGTTCCTGCATGGTGGCCTTTGGCACATATTTGCCAACATGTTTACGCTGTTTTTCTTCGGCAATTACCTCCAGGGTCTAATCGGCAGTAAGGACCTCTTAAAATTATATTTCGTTGGCGGCATACTCGGCAATATTCTCGTTGTTTTTTTGGCGGCCCCGGACTCGATCGCAGTTGGCGCATCTGGTGCAATATTCGCACTTGGAGGCACGCTATCCGTGTTAAGACCTAACCTGAAGGTATTTATTATACCCATTCCCGTTCCTATACCACTCTGGATTGCAGTGATTGGCGGTTTCTTAGTACTATCCTTAATGCCCTTTATCTCATGGCAAGCACATTTAGGAGGGTTAATCGCTGGACTTATATTCGGCTATTATTTCAAGAAAAATGGCGTTGGACGGGAAAGTGCATACAGATTCCACAACTATAGATACTAAAAAATGTCGTGATCTCTAATTATTTTTAGGCAAGATGTTCATGTTATTTCTTTTGTGAGAGATATTCATGAATCGCTCTGGCAGCTCTCTTTCCTGCCCCCATGGATTCGATCACAGTAGCAGCACCAGAAACAATATCGCCGCCTGCAAATACCCCTTTTTTGGATGTCTTACCAGCCCCATCGACCACCAATGTGCCCCGATCAGTTACTTGTATATCTTCTGTAGTTCTTGAAATAAGTGGATTGGGACTTTGTCCGATAGCTATTATCACGGTGTCAACATCAATTGTAAATTCAGAATTTTTTATTACGATAGGCTTTCTTCTACCAGATTCGTCTGGATCTCCCAATTCCATCCGAACACATTCAATTTTTTCCACCCAACGCTTCTCGTCGCCCAAGATTTTAGTCGGTAGGGTGAGAAACTTGAAGTTGATTCCCTCTTCCTTTGCGTGCTCTAGTTCCTCCCGCCTAGCAGGAACCTCCTGTTCTGATCTTCGATACAAGACGTACACGTCATCAGCCCCCAACCTTAGAGCTGCCCTTGCAGAGTCCATGGCCACATTGCCCCCGCCAACAACTGCCACTTTTTTGCCTTCTCTGATAGGCGTGTCATATTCTGGGAAAAAACAGGCACCCATTAAATTAATTCTTGTCAAAAACTCGTTTGCAGAGTAAACCCCACATAGGTTCTCACCAGGTATGTCCATCCAGCGCGGTAAGCCCGCACCAGTTCCTATGAACACTGCGTCGAATTCTTCTAGAAGCTCATCTACGCTGATCGTTTTTCCTATAACAACATCTGTTTTAATGGAAACTCCAAATTTTTTGATATGATCGATCTCTGCCCTAACTATTTCCTTCGGCAACCTGAACCCCGGGATTCCGTAAACGAGCACTCCGCCAGGAGCGTGAAGAGCTTCAAAGAGAGTTACCTCATGCCCGAGCTTGGCTAGATCCGCAGAAACGGTTATTCCTGCTGGACCAGAACCCACTACTGCCACTTTTTTGCCTGTCGACTTTGGCTTACTTGAAATTTTAAATCCCTTTTGACGCTCATAGTCAGCAACGAACCTTTCGAGTTTTCCGATAGCTACTGGTTCTCCTTTCTTGCCCAGCAAGCAGAATTTCTCACATTGGTTCTCGTGCGGACAAACGCGTCCACAAATTGCTGGCAGTTGGTTTTTCTTTCGCACTACTTTAATACCCTCATCAAAATTGCCCTCTTTGATGCACTCGATAAAATCAGGTATGTCCACTTCCACTGGACATCCTTTTATACATCCTGGATCAGAGCACTGCAAGCATCTTTTGGCTTCGTATACGGCTTGATCGGCGCTGTAACCAAGAGCCACCTCATCAAAATTATGAATTCTCTCTTCTGAGTCTTGTTCTAGCATCGGTCTTCTAAGCGCCATCTTTACCTATCCTTGCATTTCCAAAGACAACTTTTCTTCTTTGATATATCTTTGCAATCTAGTCATAAAATGATCGAAGTCAACCTTATGGGCATCAAATTCTGGCCCATCTACACAGGTAAATTTTGTCTCTTCACCAATCTTCACTCTACAAGAGCCACACATTCCCGTTCCATCCACCATGATTGGGTTTAGGCTCGCTATCGTCCTTATGTTGTGTGGTCTTGTAATATTGGCCACAGCCTTCATCATTATTGCCGGTCCGGCAGTTGCCACAAGATCAATGTTTTTTCGCTCATCTATTAGATTTTGCAGAATATCGGTGACGAAACCATGATGTCCTTTGGAGCCGTCGTCCGTAGTTATGTAAAGTTCATCGCTTATTTCCTGCAATTCTTTCTCTAATATTAAAAATTCCTTGTTTCTGGCTCCGATGATAGATATAACCTCATTCCCGGCTTTTCCTAATGCCTTAACTTTAAGATAAATAGGTGCTACGCCAACTCCACCGCCAATACATACAACTCTTCCATATCTCTTGATCTCTGTCGGATTTCCCAAAGGACCCGTAAAATCCAAGATTTGATCGCCCTCGCTTAGATATGCCAATCTTTGGGTTGTCTTTCCAACTTCTTGAAATATGATGGTGACTGTCCCTTTTTGAACATCGAAATCAGCAATTGTCAAGGGTATTCTCTCTCCTTTTTCATCTATTCGCAAGATTATAAATTGTCCTGGCTTAGCTTTCTTGGCAACCAGTGGAGCGAATACCTCAAATAATTTAACGGTTGGAGCTAGCTCTTTTTTAGTAACGATCGTATTTATTTTAGATATTAACTTCCCTCCTGCTTGTGCAAAGACCTATCCAAGCAGTGGTATTTTAAGTTATGGTTTGGTTATAACGATATGCATGTTAGAGTCGCTTTACTTGCTGATCGGGCAAATCGTCGTCTATTTATTCCTAATGGCTGTAGTAACGACTATATTCATAGCAATCTTTGTGATACATTCATTCAGGACTGGCAGTTTTCCTTTCCCAAATGTGGTGCTCTCTGGAATATTAGTTTTGGAAGGATCTATCAAGGCACTCTTCCGATTGTTTAAGGTGGATGACTCGATAGTAGATGACGTCGTCATTAGATTAAGAAATAAGGTCTCGTTGAAAAGGTTTGAGGGTCTTCCCTTTGAAAAGAAAGCGATATTTCTGCCCCAGTGTCTTCGCTCAGTGGACTGTCCAGCGAAGCTCTCACCAGAGGGTATCCAATGCATCAACTGCGGTCGATGTAACATCGGGGATGCGAAAAAAAAATTAGAGTCCGTAGGTTATAGGGTTTTCGTCGTCCCGGGATCAAGCTTCATCAAGCGAATGGTGGTAAAATATAAACCTGAGGCGATCCTTGGTGTTGGGTGCATCTCAGAAGTGAAAGACGGACTGGACTTATGTCATAGATTCGGTGTTCCGGCTGTAGCCATTCCATTGGAAACAGACGGGTGTATCTCCACTGCTTTAGATTGGGATGTTTTTTATCATACGACAAAAGCAGACAAAAATTCTAGTGAATCATCACATTAGTGATCTCATCTATTGGAATAGCTGTAAATCCATTCTCATTAAGGTATTGCGCGAGTTTTGCCGGCCTGCTCCCCGGAGGATGATAAATGATCGTAACCTCTGGGTTACAATCGTGCACCATTTTCGTCAAGCCATCGAAATCGAGGTGATCGCTTATCTGAATTCGTTGATGTGAACAACTTCGTCCAGTTAATACGAATTTATCCAGATGACCTGGTAAGCGATTTAAATGTCGTGGTGGAACGATGCGCATTTTACCATTTTCGCCTAGATCTGCCAGCGGTCCCATATGTTCCATTAATTCTCTGGTCAATTCCAGTGATTTACTGTCCATACTTATTTCATCTCCGTATCCCAAGGTACGAAGTAGTTTGACCGCCCTTTGGGCTTTACCAAATGAATATGCACCGAATGCGACGTTCTCTCTAATCGCATCCTTGAAGGCATCTATATCGTCCTTAAACCTGCATTGTGGATCGTATGGATCTCCATACGTTGCTTCCGTAACAAGAACATCGCATCTTGGAAGATGAGACGAATCCTTGACGTCTCCGGTTGCTAGGATGGTGGTACCGACTTCATTTTCCCAAGAAAAAGCTGTGGATCCAATGGTATGCCCTGTAGAATGCGTTTGAACCCTAACACCATCAATGTCCAAACAATCTCCGACCTTAAATGTCGTCCCAACAAATTTTCTTCCATATAAGATCTCAAGCGCTTTCGCTGTTTTTTCAGATGCTACCGACTTTTGAGATGTCATCGCAGAGCGCCCATAATGATCCGAATGTGCGTGGGTTATCAAAAGTCTGTGGGAGTCCTCGTTGGAGATGATATCTATTCCAAATACATGTCGCTTTTCCGACTTAAATAAGATCAAAAGATGTGGCGTGTATCCTTTAGAGCTCCTCCTACGTATCGGCAATACACCCAGATCTATCAGTTTCTTCAAAAGGCACCCATCCCTCTCAAGGGGAGTTGTGCCCCAAGATATATATAGATATATGAAAAGTTATTTCTGCTCTAAAGGTTAATTTGTCATCAAAAGTGCCTAATAGATTGCTCCGGTAGTGTAGTCCGGCCAAATTCAGCCAGAACTGGAGGTCATTCATGCAGGACTCTCACTCCTGCGACTGGGGTTCAAATCCCCGCCGGAGCATACGTATTATAGGAAGAGATAGTACTCTTGGTTGAGATGAAAATTTTATATTAAATATCGCAAAGCTTAGAGAATAAATTGGGGTCATCCGTCGAAAAATGTTGTATTCTTTAAAATTTTTGACCTAAGCTCGGCAGTTGTAAAAGTAAAAATTGATTTTCAATCTTGTGGTCACAATCGAGATGTGATAAAATGCCCATAACTGAATTTTTTACAAAAAAAACAGCAAAATTTATCTTCCCATAAAGCAAACTTGAAATTAAAAATTATATTTAGGGGCTTAATCTTGGATCTTGTTAAAATACCTGGTGTAGGACCTAAAAAAGAAAAGGAACTTAGTAGCATTGGAGTCTTCACTGTAGAGGATCTGGCGAAGCGAAGTTTCTGGGATGATCGGGGAGAGTCCTATTTTGGGCGTAATTGGTGGGGACGCTTGGTTAGAGGAGCCAGGATGTCCGTTGGGTGGCTTATCATAAATGATGTCAAAAAGATATCCCCAGACAAGATCGTAATAGAAACAGAAAAAACCTATTCTGACGAAGAACTGATAAAAAAATCAGTTGCTAGTCTTCTCCATTCGCACGATTACTGGTTCTTGACATCAATTGAGGAGAGGGTTAACTCGTACAGGGTAACCGTCTTACCAGTTGAGAGCAGCAAGCACTATTTCACGAAATACATTATACCCAGTGCTGAATGCTTGATAGGGCAGATAAAAAAAGGGAGAAATAGTGAAGAGACCAAAGAGTTCACCGAAAAAGACACTGCAAGAGATATGGAAGCCACTCTAATGGACTATCTAAAAGGCCTAATCTCTAGAGAGAAAGACGTCAAGGACTTCGCCAAGTCTATGCAACTTAGCTCTCTCTGCGAGTACTTTGAGGATTACGGAGGGATGGCATCCATAGATGTTTTATTGTCATGGGCTCAGCTTTTCGGGATTGCAGACGTAGATGTGTTGAAGCCCAATGGCGAGAAGTTGACTACTACAGGCTTTCATCTAGCATACTTCGGTGATGTTGGAACTGGGAAGACATATTCGAGCATCGATTTCGTTATGGGAAACGAGAGAATTGGACTGGAACCCCATGGTATTCCTGGAAGATACAGATACTGTGGCGGTATAACTCCCTATATGTTTATTCACATGGGGCAGTACTATGAGGGAGATAAGATGGTGTTCCTCGTTCCAGAGTTCAACGACTGGTTCTTTCATGAGAAAGGGATGGTTGAGAGGTTGAAGCTAGCGATGGAGCAAAAACCTCTGAAGTATGAGTCCTCTCGCGAAACCATCGGCCCTTATGTTTTTACCTCCTTCTTTAATGCGAACTACAACGTCAAAATAAAGAAGAAAGGATATATGCTCACTGTTTCCGATCCGAACTTTAACGCCATCGAAGACAGGTGTTTCTGCAGACTTCATAAGATGACGAAGCAAAGGTTCTTAGATATTATCGATTCCATCGAAAAACACACAATTGGTACGCACAAGGAAATAAAGATTACACCCGACCAGATAAGAGATCATGCAACACTCCTCTACTCGATAAATACCGGGCTAATCAAGGATTACAAGCCATCAAAAGTCCAGTTCTCAGAGGGGCAAATAAGTACCATCACGTCAGCTATCAAAATATTCGCAGAGGAATATATGGGGGAAGGAAAGCTCATAAATGCTTCTCCGAGATCCATCTATAAATGCCTACAACTTGCATCTACATTGACATTGCCCTTTTACTTCACCGCCAAGGCCATAGAAACCCCTAGCCATCGGATACTCTTGGTGGAAGATAGGGCATTAAATATGGCTGTTGAGATCATGATTGAGGAGCTAACCGTTAGGATGCTAAAAGATTCCTCTCTGGAGGATGTAAAGGAAACCATTCTTCCGAAGTTATTCGATGGGTAGCTCATCCAATACCATTTCAACCACTTTTGGCACCGCTTCATTCACTTTCTTCGTCAGCCCAATGGCGATATTTTTTGTCCTCTCAATTTCAACCCCGATGATGATGATATCATCTGTTATCGACATGACTTTTTTTCCAATCTTTAGCACGTCAACTAAGCCAAGCTCATGCAACGAGAAGTACATCGAAGCAGGATCTGGAAGATCCTTGGAAGTGAACCTATATATCTTACCAACCTCTGATCCTGAACTCACGGCATCGATAATGATTACCTTGTCAGCATTTTCTATAAAACTGAGGAGATCAAGACCTCCGGTACCGGCATCTATCAGCTCCACATGGTCTGGCAGTTCTTTCCTATTAAGCCCATCTAAAACGTAAAAACCAAAGCCATCATCACCCATCAAGGGATTTCCACAGCATAATACAACGGTTCTCAGAAATCTCACCTAGCAGACCCTTGGAACTGGTTCCCCCAGAGGCATTTCAACGTATCTCTTTCCACCAAGTCCTGTTTCTAAGATGACTTTTTTTCTATGTTCTCCAATGACTTGACCTATTATTCTCGCTTCTTGACCATATTTTGTTTTTTGGATAGTTTCTAGAACGAGATCAGCACTATCTGGCTTCACGCCGATTACAGCTTTGCCTTCATTCGCCACATCCAAAGGATCGATTCCAAGAATTCCGGATGCTGCCCGAACGGCGTCTTTCAAGGGGATCTGCCCCTCTTTAATTAATATCCCAACACCACTTTTCTTTGCCATCTCATTTAACGCAGACGACAATCCTCCTCTTGTTGGATCTTTCATTGCAGTTACTCCTCCAATATCCAAAGCTGCCTTGATCATGTTCCACAATGGAGCTGCATCAGACTCTAGCTCCATCTCAAATGAAAATCCTTCTCTGAACGCTAAGAGCGATATGCCGTGATCTCCGACGGTTCCCGTTACTATGATTTTATCGCCAACATTTAGACCGGAGTCGCGTATCAGTTCATCTGCAAAGCCAATACCAGATGTGTTAAGTACCAAATTGTCCAATGCACCCTTTTCCATTACCTTGGTGTCACCAGTGATGATTGCTGCACCTGCCTCATTGGCAGTTTCATCCATAGACCGGACGATACGTTCCAGTTTCGCAATAGAGAACCCCTCCTCTACAATAATACTGCTGGTCAAAGCAAGGGGACGAGCACCCATGACTGCCAGATCGTTTATGGTTCCACAAACTGCAATTTTGCCAATATTACCGCCGGGAAAGAATAAAGGTTTGACGACATAGCTGTCTGTGGTGAGCACAATCTCTTTATCGTCTATGTAAACGGTTGATCCGTCATCAAGATCAGACAAGCCAACGCTGCCAACACTATGGTCAGACATGTTCTTGAGGACCTTAGCTATTAACTCCTGCATGAGTGATCCGCCGGCACCATGCGCAAGAACAACAGTTTTTTCAGAAATGTCGGCAGCTTCATCGACGGACATCTGTACTCTCCTCAATGTACTCAATCCACCTATCGATGCTTTCTCCGATATTCTTGCTCGTTTTAATGACTTTGACGGATTGATTTATTCTGAGCACATCAGAGACCATCTTATCTGCATCCGCCCCTACCGCCTCGGAGATGTCCACCTTATTCACGATCGCTAAGTCGCAGGTCTTGAAGATCATCGGATGTTTTATAACTATGTCATCGCCTTCGCTGACGCTGACAATTACGACACGTTTAGATTCTCCAAGCAGATAATCCGTCGGACAGATCAAATTGCCAACGTTTTCTATGAATAAAATATCCAAATCATCCAATGGCAACTGATCCAGGGAACTTTCAATTAGATGAGCATCCAGATGGCACTCTTTACCGGTATTCATAGCAATCACCGGAACACCATATTGCTTAAAACGGTCGGCATCAATGTCTGCAACGATGTCTCCCGCAATTACACCAATATGATGTCTATCGCTGAGTCTTTCGATAGCCAATTCTATCAATGTCGTTTTTCCTGAACCAATAGCTCCCATGATATTAAAGGCAATAATTCCAAAATCATTTAATAAGCGATTATTTCGCAGGGCGATTTCTTCGTTTGCCTTCAAAACATCATGTACCACTTCAACTTCGATCTCACACATGATCATCCAACTCAATTTTTATATTTCTAACGTTTATCTCTTTTCCGGAAATAAGATTTGGAACAGGATTTCCACATCCTGAACATCCCAGATTAAATGCCAAATTAGATATAAGGGGATGCCGCTTATTGTCCAAAACACCTTCATATCCACATTGGCATTTTATCTTAGGAGGGATGGTAACAAGATTTATCTTTGCATCTTCCATCATGCCACCCTTGACCAGGATTTCAAGGCAAAAGATCAGTTGATCAGGATTCATATGAGTTAGCTCGCCCAACTCCAAATCCACCGAAGTTACTTTTTTAGCATCGTTTTTAATAGCTGTTTTCAGTATAACCTCATAGATTTCCATCGCCACGCTATACTCATGCATTAGTATCCTATCCAAAACCTTTTTTTCTAAATGCGAGTTGCTCCTCCATAATATCCTTTTCCACCGCATCCGCGTACTCATGAAATAATTGAAGAGTTTTCTCTCCCTCTTCAGGGGACATAACCTGGATGGCATAGCCGACGTGCACCAATGCATAATGACCAATCTTGCTCTCATCTACGTCAACAAGGTCCAACCTCACTTCCTGCTTGAGGCTACCAAAATCAACTATTGCAACCTTTTTATCTCCATCTATCTTTACTATTTTTCCTGGAACTGCAAGGCACATTGCATGACCTCAATTAATTAATTAATTGAGTAAGCGTTTATGTAGTTATAAATAATACGATTGATGAATATGGGCAAAAAAATTCACGTTTATGGGATTATTCAGGGTGTAGGATTTCGCCCGTTCGTATATAGAATTGCCCATGAACATGAATTGAGAGGATACGTACTTAATTTTGGAAATGGTGTTGAGATCTGGGTCGAAGGAGATGAGGGGGAGATAGATGAATTCCTTCATGATCTAAATACTGAAAATCCTCCTCTTTCAAAAATCGACAAGATTGTCATTGAAAAGATACCTCAGAAGGTTTTCGAAGATTTCACGATAAAAAAAAGTAAAAAAAGTAGCAGTATCAAATCTTCGATAATTCCCCCGGACGTCGATATTTGTGAGAATTGCCTTAGCGAGATGTTCAATACGAGTGATCGCAGATATCATTACCCTTTCACTGTTTGCATGAACTGCGGTCCTAGATATACTACAGTCTCTTATTTGCCCTATGATAGGCAAAACACGACGATGATTGATTTCCCCCTTTGTGAAAAATGCAATGAGGAGTACACATCACCCATGAATAGAAGGCATCATGCACAATCAATATGTTGCAGTGATTGCGGTCCGAAGATGATGCTATATAATGATAAAAGAGAGTTGGTCCTAGAAAGCTATAGGGATAAAACCATCATCAAAACTGCAAAACTTCTAAACGATGGAAGTGTCGTTGCAATCAAAGGAATCGGCGGGATACACATAGCGACAAAAGCCACAGAGGATGCATCGTTGCTCCGCCTAAGGAAAAATCTTGGGAGGTCTGAGCAGCCCTTTGCAGTCATGACCAGAGATATAGAAACTGCAAGAAGTTTCACTTTAGTAAATTCGATCGAAGAAAAACTTCTGACCAGCCATAGAAAGCCGATAGTAGCTCTGGAAAAGAGCGATAAATTTCATCTTTCCGAATATGTCGCCCCGGGATTGCATAACATCGCCGTGGTATTACCCTATACTGGTTTACATCATCTGCTATTCAGAGCACTCAAGGACCCTACATGTGTGATGACCAGTGCAAACCTGCCGGGTAGACCGATGATAAAGAGCAATTTAGAGGCTTTTGAGAAATTGGATGGAATCGTAGACTATTATTTGCTCCACAACAGGAAAATAGCAAATCGAACCGATGATTCCGTTGTTAGGGTGATCGGTGATAAAACTAGTTTCATCAGGAGGTCGAAAGGATATGTTCCAGAGCCTATTAACATGCCTTTTGCCTTTGAGACAGATGCGCTGGGTGTAGGTCCAGAACTAAATAACACATTGACTGTTTTGAATGGAAATCAAGCATATGTGTCTCAGTACATCGGAGATACAAAAAAGATAGAGACGCTGGAGTATCACAACGAAGTTGCAGATCATCTGAAAAGGTTGACTGGAATAAATCCCCTTGTGTGGGGTTGCGACCTGCACCCAAGATTTAACACAACCCATTATGCCATGGAAAATGCAAAAAAAACGATAAAAGTGCAACACCACTATGCACACCTGGTCTCACTCATGGCTGACGCCATGCTTCCCAGAGATGCCAAGATCATAGGAATAGCTGCTGATGGCGCGGGTTATGGAACAGACGGAACAATCTGGGGAGGTGAAATTCTAGAGGTCAGTTATGATGATTTCAGGCGATGTGCAAGCTTGGAAGCCCAACCAATGCCAGGCGGCGATGCTGCTGCATATTATCCCTCACGCATGGTTCTAGGAATCCTGAGCAAAGTCTTGAGCGATGATGAATTGGCGAAGATGAAACTGAGATTTAAACATGAAAACTACAAAGAGGGGCGAATCGTCATCGAGCAGCTAAGGCGGGGTATCAACGTTATTTCCACCACTAGCACGGGCAGAGTATTGGATGCGGTATCCTCACTTCTGGGCATAACACACCATAGGAGCTACGAAGGAGAGGCTGCAATGAAATTGGAGAGCGCAGCCAGACATGGGAAGAATCTGGAAATACCGCTGAGATTCAAGACAGAACGAGATGGGCATGAAAAGAGAATAGTGCTCGATACGACGCAAATCCTACTGAACATTTATGAAAATTTAAATGTTCATTCGAGAGCTGACCTTGCATTTTCTGCAGAAGATGCCATTGCAACTGGCCTAGCTGAACTTGCCATAAATGCTGCTGAAAAGCAGGACATTGGAACTATCGGACTCAGTGGAGGTGTTGCATATAACGAACATATAACCACAAGAGTGCGAGAAATTGTAGAGGCGAACGATTTCATTTTTATCGTACACAACAAGATACCAACCGGAGACGGAGGGGTATCTCTTGGACAGGCGATTATTGCCAGCTTGAAGTCTGATAACAAGGGTGTATAACTTCGCTGACATTCTCTCTATGTGTGTGATTTTCCTTATTACTAATTAATCAATTAAACGCTAAGTTTTGTGTGGCATATATGGGTTAAGTTCTCCTAATATGTCGTGAAGGGTGTCTCTGCTATATTTTTAACGATTTTTAGCTGCCCTTAAAGTGCTGTTTTAATGTTCCCTAATTATGCTATGCCCGTGTCTAAAGACTTTCTCTGTTTGTATGTGTTTATGAGATCGTCTAGCTTATTTTGCATATTTTTTAAAAACTCATTTATATTCACATGGATTCTTTTTTATTCTCGTTTTCACAGAAAGAATAGTGTATATGGACAGTATCACTGGAAAAAGGTAGGATAACAGGAAGAAAAACGCCGGAGATAACAGAGTATTGAAAACTTTATATAATATGTTGGACAATATAATATGGGAACTATGAATATCGGAAGGCGCGAGTTCCTCAAGTATATCGCATTTGCAGGAGCTATAGCCACTATGGGATTTTCAGGATGTGTGTCAACTCCAGAGCCCACGCCAAATCCCGTACCAACACCTATACCTACACCGAAACCGTCCGCATCAGAGCCAACGCCGACATCAACACCTATAACTATAAATGGTTATTATGTGGGTACAGAAACTAAGATATGTCCACTTTGTGGTTCCACCATGTACCTCATATACTACAACGGTCTAAAGTGGTTCTGTGAACAAGATGCATACTGTGGACATTCTGAGCTAGTAACGGAGCCAGAAATTTTGAGAAAATATGGTTATACGGACTAACTCAAATCAATTTAAAGCTGCTAATGAAAGCAATATAAGGCAATAACATTGGAAAGTAATATCATTTAACCAATGAATGCACCATATCATGCACCACTACTTCAGCAGCAGATTTTTGCATGGGCCGAAAGATTTAAGAAATTTTTTTGCCCTTGCCTAAAAGGCTATATGACATTTATTATAGTGCTATGATATTTCAAAGTGTGTTTCTGCACTGTTTACTACTACACCATTATATAAAACCTCAATGTTTATAATGGCTGTTGTTTCAACTACCCCTGCCGTAGATCCAGTGATATAAATTTCAAAAGATCTCTCCTCCCCATGTATTATTTTTCCAAGCTCCATCATTTCGCTTTCAAATGCAACATGTTGGGGGGTTGGTGTTGATAGGTGTATTTCCACTGGTTCATAATCGATAATATCACCATTTTTTAGCGTGATCGGAAGTGGTACCGTCTTATTATCTTTTCCGGAAAGTTTAGAGGGGGTAGATATCTGTATGCCAGGATATTTGATTTTAAATCTAAATGGCTGGGAAGCTGTCTTCTGATCAGATCCTTCCAGATACTTAACTACAACCTCACCCTCATGCTGTCCAGCCATAACAGGTTTTGTCTTTGCATAGAAGTAGAATGTTTTTTTATCATCTGAAGGCAGGATATGCAATGTTTGTGGAGATATTTCTTCTAGCACATCTGACTCAATGGATATCTCCATATTTGTAGCATCTTTAACTAAGATACGTTCATTTTTCAGTGTCACTTTTATCTCCATAGTATCTAGCATTGTAACTTCTGTGGGGACTTCGACATCAATTCCAAGTCCTTCAATGCACCCTACTGTGGAGACAATCATTAAAATTACAATTAAAGTAGAAAGAATTTCTTTCTGCATAGTTTAGAATTTATCTTGAAAGTATTTTATCTTTTCAGTCAATTTTCCTTCGAATGCCCTATAATTACTCCAATTCTCAACTAGAAAAATATTACGAGATAAGGGTAAAAATTGAAATTGCATAGTTCTAAAGATAAGATTATTTTTTGAAAACTGCTTCAAGTGATCTTTACGAACTGAGGAAAAAGAAAGATTAAGAACATATCATTATTTTTTGACAAAATATTTATGACCATTGGCATTTGAATGTTTAACATTAGCATTTGAGTATTTAAAATCAAAATCTATAGAAGTGAAGATAAAGTAAGATATAAAAAATAAGTTTATATTGGCGAGTGGGGCAATAGAATCAACCTAATCCTACTTTTCAGAAGTATCTTTTGATTAAAGTAAATGTGATAAAACAAAAATAGAGGGAAAAGGATAGATGCTTGGTAGCAGAGATAAGTCAATAAAGAAAACTATTACTATTATTTTAGTGCTAAACTTGTTGTTTGTATCATTTTTAGGATGTATAAAATTAGAATCAAGCCCTGTTCCGACAGCAACTCCTACCCTTACTCCAACTAAAAAATCAACTACAAGACCTATTCCAACTCCTGCGACAACGCCAATTCCAACAATATCGGATGAACTTACACTTGAACTTAAGGATTTACCAGAGCTTGACTGGGCATTAAATCGGATTTATAAGCCCTCTGCGTTCGTAGAAGATAGAGACTATATCCGGATGGCATTAGAAATCTACAAATCAAACCCTAGAATGAGCAAGCTCTCTGGAGAATTACTTCTCTATGCTATTTTATGGTTAGGCATCGAAGATGCTCAGCGAAGTGATTTCGCTCACTATGTGGATGTTGAATACTTGGAAAATGAGATAATTCCCCTAGCCAAGGGAATTACGACAGCAGCCAGTAATGACACACAGGCTGTGAAAGCAATACAGGAGTGGCAAAAAAATGCTATAAAATACACCCCAACGCAACGTCCTACGCTCAAGAATACACTCGAAAATAAAGAGGGGGAGTGTGTTGAGAAGTCTAAGTTAATTGTTACACTTTGCAGATCAGTAGGGATACCAGCAAGAGTTGTTTGGTCCAAGCAAATCAATCATGCCTGGGCACAAGCATACGTTGACGGGGGGTGGATGGATGTCGCTTCCTCGGGCCTGTTAGATCAAGACGGTGACGGTTTCATAACATATACGGACCTAAAAGAACTTAACTTAACAAATATGGCCGATGTGTTTGTTGAACCACCCTACTATGCCTTCGAAGGATATGGTTACGACCGATTGGATCTAACACTCGGATACAATAGATTTGTCATCGAACAGATGATTACTGAAGCACAAGATACCTTAGAAGAGCATTCTACACGAGATTTGGATAAAAACGTCATTCTGGCAAAAGAATTACTTTTGCAATGGGAAAATGAAACATCATCAGTGGAGAGAGATAGGATTGGCAGACAAATTATTGAATCCCTATTACGTTCTACCATGAGCGTTGATGAGGGTGTTAGCACCCAGGATGTCCTCGTAGTCTTCCTTGAAGATCTTCCACGATTTCTTGTCGAAGCACCTGACGGCGAGTTGGCATACACTCCCAGACAATACATCGAACCATTTGAAGACGTACCTAATGCCTTTATCTCTTGGAGAAGATTAGAGGAGTCGCTGCTTAATTCTGATCCCAAGGTTCTTTGTATTTTCGACACCATTCCCAGTGAAAATCTAGGAAAGGAGATGTATTTACAGCAAGCTGAGACGCCCCCTATCTTTGATTTGTTGGCCGTGATTTCAATAAAGCAAATAATTGAAAAATACGACCTCGATACCAAAACCAACATTGTAATTGGCATATCGGATGTTCCTGAACTCGAGGTCTGGGGTCAAGCAGAAATAGATTCTATTGACCTGCTTTTTGACACATATTATACGGAGGCTCCGGATCTTATGCTAGAATTCGTTAAGGCAATTAACAGAGCTCAAAATCAGTCCGAGATGGTAGAGTTTTGGCTTCCTCCAAAAGTAGGTGAAGACTTCTCATATCGCATATCAGCAGCGGGTCCTGTAATCAGCGAAAACGGCGATTTTATCGGTTATTCCCTCATGTTTAGAATTTGGATAAGCACAACCATCGGTAGGTTGACAGTGGATATAGGATCTGGTCATTTGGGAGAGTATCTGAAATATGAGTATAACAATCTTGTTTTTATTGACGAGGATGAGAACTTTTACGGGCCAGAGGAAAAGGATGGCAGATATTATTATAAAGCTTGTCCATCAATACTATTTCCTCTCCGGTACATTGATTGTTCCAACAAAGATGACAGATATTATTATCAAACCTGCCCATCACTACTCAACTTATATGGAGGTTCTCACATTAAGATTCAGCGACAAGAAGGGCTCCTCATAATCAATACTAAGTCATTTACCTAAATATGTGTGAATTTATTTTATTTACATCTTCAGATAAAAGCGAATAATGGCTTAGATTCTTTGCTTTTTTATGATAATTTTTATGATAAAGTTAATACGAACTGCAAGTTCCAAAAAGAAATTCGGATTTTTAGCACTTTCTGGGATCAATTTTTTTAAAAAAATCTGGACTGGTTTTTTTTTCAAAAATTCTGTTTCTAGCATTATCAGTGAGCAGCAATGCAAAACAATTCAAATCCAACTCCAACACCAGTATCAGAATAAAAAGACCTGTTTGTGATCGCTGGGCAGTTAGTTAGTTTGGTAATGACATAACTTACTTTGTATGATTTAAAATTTTAGAAGCTAAATCATAAAACTGAATATAAATAGAAAAGCTTAACCGTTATACTTGCCATAACATATCAGCATGCAGGATGCATTTGGAAGGGAGATCAATGGTATTCGAATCTCAGTTACGCAGAGATGCAATCTGGACTGTTTTTACTGCCATAAAGAGGGGCAGAATCCTTCCAAAACTGAGATGACACCATTTGAGATTGAAAGAATCGTTGAAATAGGAAAGAAGATTGGTATTAAAAGACTGAAGATAACAGGCGGAGAACCTTTGGTCCGGAGAGATATCTGCGAGATCATTCGGCTTGCATCCAATCATATGAAGGATATATCGATGACTACCAATGGGATCTTGCTGGATCAGTACGCAGCAGATCTAAAGAGTGCTGGTCTGCGTAGAGTTAACATCAGCTTTGATACGCCGGAGTCTGAGACGTATAAAACTATAACTGGCAGAGACGACTTATCAAAAGCAGTTGTCGGACTTAACGCCGCAATCGCCAACGGTTTAACACCAGTCAAATTAAACATGGTCGTCATGAAGGGAGTCAATGAGGGTGAAGTCGAGGGAATGATTCGCTTTGTTGGTGAAAAAAATGTGATACTGCAACTAATCGAGCTTGAAATGTTCGACAGAGAGTTCTATAAAAAATATCACTATGACCTTGGTCCCATCGTGGCAGATCTAGAGGAAAGATCCATCCGAATAGAGGAAAGAGGGTTGCATCATCGACATAAATATTTCATCGAAATCGATGGCAGTATTAGTGAGGTAGAGGTCGTTAAACCTATGCATAACACCACTTTTTGTAGTAATTGTACTAGAATAAGAGTGACAGCTGACGGAAAACTGAAGCCTTGCCTTCTCAAGAACAATAACCTAGTAGACATAATAGGACAGATTAGAAACAACGCATCAGATGAGGAACTGATAGAAACGTTCAAAAAAGCGATCTTGATAAGAGAGCCGTTCTGGAGGTGAGAATATGACGACTATTCATGATTTGATTAAAGATGTAAAATCCAACCCAAGAATAGACAGAGCCGGAATGATAATAGGTCACAATGGCATTGTTCGCGGCTTTTCTAGAGACGGGAAAGATGTCTCAAAACTAAGTGTCAAAGCAAATAGAAAAGCATTGGAAAAAATGATAGATGATGCAATGGAAAAGCCAGGAATAGTTGACATCAAGGTTCACATAAATGAGGGGGTTCTGGGCGTTGGGGATGACGTGCTGTTAGTCGTGGTGGCGGGCGATATCCGCGAGAACACTTTTCCTGTTTTAATAGAATTAGTAGGTAAGATAAAAAGATCTGTCTTGGAGAAGGAGGACATTTAATGCTATCGCATGAGGAGCATAAAAGCCATGTGAAGAGCGTACGATGTGCAGTTCTGACTTTCAGCGATTCCAGAACTGAGGAGAATGACGATTCCGGCAAGCTGATCAAAGAGTTGCTGGTAAAGAGTGGTCATGATATAGTTGCATATCAGGTTCTAAAAGATGACTTAGAGAGCATTCAAAAAGCAGTGAAAGATTTAATATATTCTGATGTGCAGGCAATAATTACCAATGGTGGCACAGGCATCTCAAAAAAAGATGTCACCATAGAGGCAATATCTGTACTGCTGGATAAAAAATTGGATGGCTTTGGAGACATATTCAGGTTTCTAAGTTATGAACACATGGGAAGTGCAGCAATGATGAGCCGTGCTCTGGCTGGAGTGATAAAAAGTAAAATTGTGATATGCATGCCAGGATCCGTAGATGCTGTTCAGTTGGGCATGAAAAAGTTGATCCTGCCAGAGCTGGGACACATGATCTGGGAGACAAGCAGATGAGGCCATTTAAATCGCTGATTTCTTTGGAAAAGGCATTAAAAATCTTGGAAGGGGCTTTGAAGCCCATTGATCGTACTGAATCCATCTCTATCAAAAAATCTCTTGACAGAGTTTTGTCTGAGGACATAATAGCAGAGAGGGATGTTCCTCCATTCGATAGAGCTGCCATGGATGGTTATGCAGTCAGGGCAGAGGATACATATGGTGCCAATAATTTTGAGCCGAAGATTTTGAGAAAAATTGATGAGATATATGCTGGTGAGGTCAGCGATAAAATCTTGCAAAGAGGAGAATGCATTCAAATTTCAACGGGGTGCAAGATACCGCCTGGCTCTGATGCAGTAATGATGGTTGAAAGCACTGAGCAAGTTGGAGCAGAAGTGAAGATGTTTAAGCCGGTACACCCCAAAGAGAACGTCTCTCCCATGGGAGAAGATATAGCGACGGGCAGCATCGTCCTAAAGCAGGGAGACTTGTTAAATCCGAGTAAGATCGGTGCTTTGGCCGCACTTGGAATTCAAAAAATACATGTTTATGAAAAGCCACGGGTTGCGATCATCCCGACCGGAGATGAAATCGCAGATCTTGGCAGCGAGCTAAAAGATGGGCAAGTTTACGACATAAACTCATACACCCTATCATCCATCGTAGAAGAAAACGGTGGCATTCCCATTAAATTTGAGATAGTTCCAGATAGAAACGAGGATATCCGAGCTGCGATTAAAAACGCATCTGAATATGACCTTATAACCCTCTCGGGTGGGAGTTCCGTAGGTGAACGGGATATTCTTCACGATGTGATTGAAGAGCTTGGCACGATCTTGTTCCACGGCGTCCAGATAAAACCAGGGAAACCTACTTTGTGTGGCATCGTCGACGGAAAGCTCACGTTCGGGATACCCGGATATCCCACGGCTTGTTTGAGCAATGGATATCGCTTCCTGCTTCCGGCTGTTAGAAGAGTGGCAAGGTTGCCCCTAAGTATAGGGACTATCATCAAAGCGAGGATTTCAAGGCGTGTAGTCTCGTCTCTTGGCAGGAGCCAGTTCCTAACGGTAAAGTTGGAGGGTCACGTTGCCCATCCGGTATTCAAGGAATCTGGAGCGATAACGAGCATGGCAGATGCAGACGGCTATGTGGATATACCAGCCGATGTCGACCTCATCGAGGCTGGTGACGAGGTTGAAGTGATATTGTTGATGTAAGGTGATCGAATGATACTTGGAGTTTATGGCTATTCAAAATCAGGAAAAACTACCTTGATAGAAGAACTGTTGAAAAAACTGGTTGCGGATGGATATGACATTGCCACGATAAAGCACATTCCTCATGAGGGTTTTTCGATTGATACCGAAAAAAAGGACACGGGGAAATATAGAAAAGGAGGTGCAAGCACTGTGGTCGCTAGTTCGCCTGGTGAGACGGCGTTTATGGTGAGTGAGGGGATGCGGCTCCATCTAATCCTCAAAACGATCCAGACGATTTCAAAACCAGATTTGATTTTGGTAGAGGGTTATAAAAAAGAGAACATACCCAAAATTGCTGTAGGAAAAATTGAGGAGAGATCAAACACCGTTTTTAAATATGATGGTAACCTGAAAGAAATTTTGCAATATATCAAACAGGAGATCGGCATAGAAAGAATCCAAAGACAATTACCAGGGCTCGATTGCAAGAAATGCGGCTTTGATTGTAGGAAAATGGCAGAGCTCATAGATGCGAAGGAGAGAGCATTAGAGGATTGTCACTCATTTTCGCAGCTGCCCGTATTCTTAGAAGGTGATGGAGAAAGCATTCCTCTGGGAGATTTTACCAGGGGGATGATTGCGAACATAATCAATGGCATGATCTCTTCTTTGAAGGGCACAGAAGGTGTGAAAGAGTTCAAGATAACCCTGAAGAGATGATGTAACTAAACTCAAAACCTTTTTTCATACCCATAGCTTTTTATATCATTATGTTAATTAGAACATAACGATATGAGTATGATGTTGAATATAGAAATTATAAAATTTTGAAGAAAGTGGGTCAATTTAGAGGGTTCCTGATGTCGTTATTTGTTCCTCCATTTCTTTTTTTCATGCTCTCTTCAAGTCTCTTAAAAAGGGATTAGAAGAGGATGAAGGGCCCTCTAAAATCCTCTTAAAATGAGTTGGATTTTATCGTAATTATGATTGCTAATTTTATGCGGTAATTGTTGAAATTGGAAACATGACTTGTTTTGTGGGATTTTAACTTTCGGAACCACTGCCCAAACCGAAACTATTTTATATCGAATGGCACAACATTACATATCGTATCGAATGGTAAAAGCTTTCATATCGAAGTGAAGTGATAAAATGAAAAAAAGAAACTTATTGAATACATGGATGGTGATTGCACTACTTCTAAGTACACTAGTAGTGCCTTGCCTACCAGTAGCAGCACAAGAACAAAAGCAAACATTGATGCTGGCAACGACGACTAGTCTCTATGATACCGGGCTGCTCGATGAGTTGAAGCCCATATTTGAAGAGCAATACAATGCAGATCTACGAATGGTTTATGCGGGAACCGGAAAGGCACTGGAGTACGGACAACGTGGAGATGTGGACGTATTAACGATACACGATCGAACGAGAGAAGATAAGTTCGTGGCAGACGGAAACGGGATAAATCGGAGATGCTTCGCCTACAACTACTTCCTCATCGTAGGATCTGGAAGCGATCCGGCAGGAGTCAAAGGAATGACGCCTGAGGATGCGGTCAGAACGATAATGGAAAAGGGTAAGGATAATCCCAAAATCCAGTTCGTTTCACGAGGTGACAATTCTGGCACTCATGCCAAGGAGAAGAAGGTATGGGCAAGTGCTGGTTTGGACTACGAAGAGGTTAGAAATTCCGGAACTTGGTATGTTGAGGCGGGAAGTGGCATGGGATCCACCCTAGTTATGGCGAATGAAAAGTCTGCGTACACACTGGCAGATATTGGCACGTTCCTCGCATTTAAAGGCGATGTAGAACTCGTGCCGATTGTTGAAGAGGGAGATATCCTGCTAAACGTCTATGGTGTGATCGCAATAAATCCAGAAAAACACCCCTACACCAACATTACCATGGCGAACAATTTCATTAACTTCTTGACATCTGAAGAGGCACAGCAGATCATTGCTGAATACGGTGTCGAGGAGCACGGAAGACCGCTCTTCTATCCGCTATCAGGCGGGGCGTGTGAAGAATTATTCGGCTGCCCGACATCTGAGGAGTGTTCGACTCCGGCAATATATGAAGAGGTTACGATTGCAGCACCTACGCCAGCACCTACGCCAGCTCTAACACCCAGGTCCGCTCCTGTAAGACCTGTATTAGCCCCAACACCCGCACCAACACCAGAACCAAGTGTACCAGGATTTGAGGCAGCATTCGCAATAGTTGGGCTCCTAGCGGCAGCATATCTAGTATTGGGAGGGAAAAATAACCCATAAGAAAAAGCAAAACTAAGGGGGGAGATATTTCTTCCTCCTATTTCTAGTTTTTTTCAAAAAATTAATGGAACCTCGAAAATCTACCAAAATGTATAATATTGAAGCTTTTGTCTTACTGCAATGCAACCTTATGTGTATAGAACGTATAACAGAATGTATAGTATGTCCGAGGAGGCAATAACTAAAAATTACAATAAGAGGATGATCCGCATTTTGCTGCATTCATACCATTTTTATTGAAGTGATTACAATGAACGAGATTATAAACGGCTTAATAAAAGCAATCGAACTCATCGTCACACTCGATCCAGAGGTTATAGATATAACTCTCCGAACGTTACGGATTTCAATAACGTCCATGCTCATAACATCCATCATATTCATCCCGCTCGGGAGTCTTATCCACTTTCATGAATTTCGGGGAAAACACGTGTTGATAAGTATCATACAAACGCTTTTTGCACTTCCAACCGTCGTTGTTGGGCTTCTGGTCTTCTTATTACTTTCTCGATCCGGACCGCTTGGATTCTTTGGGCTCTTCTTTACACCGACAGGTATGGTGATCGGACAGGTTATATTAATCTCCCCTATCATGACCGGATTAACCCTCTCCGCCCTGAGTGGTGTGGACAAAACGATCAGAGACACCATCGTCTCCCTTGGTGCAACAGAATTTCAGGCCATTCTCGCAACCATAAAGGAGGCCCGTTATGCAATTTTAGCTGCCGTTGTAACAGGATATGGGCGTGCAATATCAGAAATAGGGGCTGCAATGATGATTGGTGGGAATATAAGGGGCCACACAAGAGTACTGACGACCGCGATCGCACTCGAAACCTCGATGGGTAATATCGAGTTCTCACTAGCCCTTGGAATTATTCTCATGTCATTAGCGTTCGTTATAAATATAATTCTGAACCGGGTTCAACAGAGGTAGATCATGATAGAAGTAAAGCGATTATCCAAGAGACACGGTGAAAAAGAAATTTTAAAGGATGTCAACCTAACGATAGAAAAAGGCGAGATATTCACCATCATTGGGCCGACTGGTACAGGGAAGACGACGCTTTTACGTCTTATAGACCTTCTTGAAATGCCGACATCGGGAGAGATATTTTTTGATGGCGTCGATGGCAACGCTTCTTCGAAAATAAGAAGGGAGATTCGCAGAAAGATGGCAATGCTATTCCAAAAGCCCGCACTCTTTAAAACAGGCGTGTATGATAATGTCACCTATGGGTTGAAATTTCGAGGTATTGATAGAAAGAACATCAATGAAAAGGTTAACCACGCCTTAGAGATAGTTGGGCTATTGGACTACGCACAGAGGAGTGCATCGACTCTCTCTGGTGGTGAAGCACAGCGAGTGGCACTTGCACGTGCAATCGTAACCGATCCTGAGGTGTTGTTACTGGATGAGCCAACCGCTAATCTCGATCCAATCGCCACGGAAAAGATAGAAGAATTGATTGAACGTATCAACCGAGACCATAATACAACGATAATTATGGCTACGCACGATATGCTCCAAGGTCAACGACTTGCAGATCGAATCGCGGTGATGATGGATGGAGCAATTGCTCAAGTTGGACTACCAAGCGATATATTTTATTCGCCTAAAAATGAGGAGATTGCAAAATTCGTCGGTGTAGAAAATATTATACCTGGCGTGGTTGAATCGAATGAAGGAGCACTAACGGTTGTAAATGTATTTGGATCAAAGATAATTGGAATTTCTAATTTAAAAGCAGGTGAAGATGTTTTGGTTTTTATAAGGCCCGAAGATATAATGGTTTCAAGAGAGAAGGGTAAAAGCAGTGTGCGAAATGTGGTGGAGTTGAAGATCTTGAAGATTGTTTCTCTCGGTCCTTTAGTACGCGTAAAGATGGAAAATTCACTTGTGGCGCTTATAACAAAGCAAGCAGCTGAAGATCTTCAGCTTAATGTGGGTGATGAAGTTTATGCAACCTTTAAAGCGACTTCGGTGCACTTGGCTTGCGGATAAGAAGTTTCAAAATTCTCAGAATTTCTGATTTGAAATCTTTACTGGCCATTTAAAATCCCTAAATTAAATATATCCAAAGTACGTAATCCAATAGGTATGCAATCTATCTATATACAACTTAATTCGCAAAAAAAAACTTATTGCTATTGTCACAAAACGATCCATAGAAGATTTTTGACTTAAAGAAGGAGACGAAATTATCGTTTCGTTTAAGGCTACTGCCACCCATATAATAAAATAATGGCTGAATTAAAAGCAAAAGTGTGGCTTGAAAAGGATGGTTGGCCTGTATTGGGCGAAGGTCGAGCAAGATTGTTAGAGGCAATAGATGAAGAGCATTCAATTCTTAAAGCTGCAGAAAAACTTGAAATGTCATATAGACATGCATGGGGAATCATCAAAAAGATCAATGAAGCATTAGGGAAAGAGGTCGTACATTCAATACGGGGTGGAAAAGATGGCGGCAGTACTGAGCTGAACGAGGGGGGACGTAGATTGCTAAAAGAATACTATGATAAGGTCCATGAACTGGATCGCATTCTGGAGAAAGCTCACCTTTAGATAGTACTTATTTTAACCCTAATTCCAGTAACTTGAGGATGTCATTAAGTTTAAGAAATATTTTGATAAAAACATAGTCCCAACCACACCACGCTCAAAATGAAGTTCAAAGCATCCATACATCCTATTCTCATCTAAATTTACTTTCTCTTTATAGATTGAATTTTGAAACATTAAAATATGAATAGCATTAGCTTCTTTCTAATTAAAACTCAAACAACATCTAATTTAGAGAGATATCCTCTCTAGATCTTCGGTTGTGTTCACGTTGATGAATGTCCTTAGCTCAGGATCGATCTCTTTTATCTTCTCGATGGACACGTACTTAACCCTTGACAAAGCGTTTAAAGGCGATACGATCCTGCGATCGTCCCTCTCGATGGCGCTTTCACAGGCTTTGATAGTGCTATTCCTCTTGTAAATGGCATGCAAAGGCTCTATATTGTCATCTGAATATCTTGGCACAACGGCATCATATCCCTCTGCCAAAGAAAATAGAAAATCGACAACATCTGGATTGACGAACGGCATATCACAGGCAACCACCATTGCATAATCACCTTTTGAGGATTGTAGTCCGGCCAAGATTCCTGCCACTGGGCCGTAACCTACGATGGGGTCGTGGGTTAGGCTTACTCCACAAATCACCGTAGAAATTTTCTCTCTCTGCCCTATGTCACCGGCAACGACGAGCACTTCACCCACAATCCCAGATAAATTATCACGCACATGCTCAATCATCTTCTTATTGCCGATCTGAGCCATGGATTTGTTCGTATTAATTCTTGTGCTTTTGCCACCGGCCAGTATGATACCGGATCTCATATAATCTAATCTATTACTATTGTCTCGATAAGATTTAAAAACTACCCATAAATAAAGGTCTATTTCAAAAAAAGATAGGGAGTAGGATTGATTTTACCTACTCTTTCCTCAGTTT
>JBHPDI010000009.1:0-32244 GCA_042577985.1 Halobacteriota archaeon
TCCATCCTCATACCTCACTTTTCTTTTGTAATACGATTATATGGCGAGTTAAGCTCCTGTGGACACGCTGCTGGTGTCTCTCTCTAACCATGAAGCCGACTTCGTCAGCAAGTTTTTCCAAGGGTATTTGTGATACTATGACTGCCTTTTTATTCTTTTTCAACACCCTATATATTTCCCTCAAGGAATCATGATACAGGTGCTCCAATGATATGGCTTGTATCAAAGCAGATTTGCCATAGGGGAGATCTGTAACGACCGCATCCACTTTTTCGCTCTTTAGGGGGGTTTCACATGCATCCCCAACTATTAGCATACCATCTACACCATAATACTTTAGGTTACGGCCCGTACCGAGCACCATTTTTTGCTGGACATCCATGCCAACGCATTGGGCGCCAATCAATGCAGCCTCTATGAGGATGCCGCCGGTTCCACAGAAAGGATCCAGTAGTATTCCATCGCTCACGGATGATATGTTAACCAAAGCACGTGCGAATCTTGGCAGTAAAACTCCGGGATGGAAAAAGGGTCTCTGATGAGGTCGTCTAAATTCATATTGACCCCTGTCTACAGATTGTATCAGTCGACCGAAAACACATTTGTTCTCAGTAAGCACTAGACGAAACATGACATCTGGATTATCAAGATCCACACGATATCCTTTTGTGTGGATTATAGCACCCACCTCTCTCTCCAGCTCTGTAGAGCTTAGACCTGCAATCTTAATGTTTTTGACCCTGATGCAGAAAGTTCGGCCCTCCATACCAAAGTCAGCAGTGCTGACTAATCGCAGGATGGATTCGATGTTTGCCGGACAAACGAAAAGCACCTCCAGCATATGATGGGTCATAGCAAGACGATTCGCAATTGGGGGAACTTCCGGTACGTCGACTAAGAGCAACTGGTCCATGAATGCGACTTCTCTAAAATTAATATTCAAGGATTCCAGACAAGCAATAGCCTCTGCTCTTGGCAGCGTGGCATGTTCTCCTGAGAGTTCGAATGCGATCTTCATAAGAGGCATATAAGAATCTCTGATAATATGTTAAAACTATGGTTATGGCGAAAAAGCAGACTGGCAGCATATTCTCAAAACCCCTAGGATGTTATGTATGCGTAGAGGTTTCAGGAGATCGTGTCGAATCGGTGGATTTTAGGCGATCAGGAGATCTAAAAAATCTGCCTATAACTGATGACCTGACACGATATTTCAGCGGCAAGCCAGTGGATTTTTTGAAATACGAGGTATGCCTTGAAGGTTTTACTCCCTTTGAACAAGCGGTGCTAAATGAGGTCAGAAAAATTCCCTATGGCAATAGGATTACCTATGCTGAGCTAGCTGATCGTATTGGAAAAGCCGGAGCTGCACGCGCAGTTGGAAACGCGTTGAGCAAAAATCCTGTGCCCGTAGTAATACCATGCCACAGAGTTGTTGGTAAGGATAACATAGGTGGCTATTCACAGGATATTGAGATTAAAAAACGGTTGCTTAAAATAGAGTATCGGTACTCGAGAGATTCTTAATTCTATTCACACCGTCAATCTCATTGATGACCTCAGCTACGGCTTTTGGAACCAAATCCTCCCATTTCTCATCTTTGAGCATACGCCGACGTATCTCAGTACCAGAATATATGCTTCTTTTGAACAAGGGAGATCTTTTTGTTTCGATTTTGGTTTCGCTAAATAAGCCGATGACAAGTGGATTATTGGAGTATACGACGTTAAAGGGAGGTGTTAAAGATCGGATATGTGATACCCAAATTGCATGTCTATCCACATCTGCTATTGGAATAACATAATAGGTGATATCTAGTTCTGCAAGCGAGCGTGAAATCATCATTACCCGTTCACCACCTGTAAAAGGGTCTAAAACGGTGTGGCTTTTTTGGGCACTTCCAATGCCAACGATGAGTTCATCTACTTCTTTTGCGATCTTTTTAATGACCTCGTGATGTCCCAGATGATAGGGCTGGAAACGACCTACATAGAGAGCTCTGTTCATTTTGTCACCTGTTTGTTTTTTTGTTTGATCGATTTATATTCCAATCCTTCTTTATTTTACCCATAAACAGATAAGATTTGCTGTATATCTCTCATAAAATGATTAAAAGCGAATATTGGGATTATTTCATTAATACTAGGTAGGAATTGGAGAAGGCGTAGGAATTGGGGAGTAACTCCAAGTACCACTAGTAGCCAAAATATCACCTTTAGGAGGAATTATTTGCATCTCTTCCAGAAGACAGGTATTATCTGAAAACAAAGTAATCCGCACAATAAGTTCGTCGTTTTCTAGTATGTGGTATACATCTTTCATAGACAATTTCCAACTGTATATGTATGGTTCGTCGGGATTCTCACCTTCAACAACGATTGCTTCTCCATTAGGATAAAGCGTTAGTGTGAACCAGTCGCCATGATGAGCATGAGCGAATAATGTATATATGGGAGCTTTTAGCACTGTTGTTGGTGTGGGCGTTGGAGTTGGTGTCGGTGTGGGAGTTGGTGTTGTTGTGGGAGTAGCTGTAATTTGTGATACAGGTATATTGGCATCTAAAGGATTTGGATCCTTTGGATCCCAGTAACCATCCCCGTCTGTATCTGTTTTATAGGGATCGGTTCCTGCAAGTTTCTCTTGTTCATCGTTCCACCCATCGCCATCCGAATCAAGTTTAGGTGCCTGCCCTGATTCTACACATCCTGCAAAAACACATGCAACGAAAGCCAACAAGAGAACAATAATCAAAATCTTTTTCATTTTTGATAACTCACAGCATCATATATTGCCCTCAACTATCTTAAATATATTTTACCTCAACATTGCCCCTTATAATTCTGTTAAAAATGCGGTGGTTGAAAGACTTAGATCAATTTAGATTCGAGATAATGTTGTTTCTGGCTGGTTAGATATAAAAAAACTTTCAAAATGGTAATTAATTTGATATATCAGATAAAACCGTTATAAAATTCACATAAATTCCTCATTCCACTCTTGACCAGATGATACGCTACATAAATGCAATTCACTCAGAAAATCATTTTTATTCATTCTTCATTCGAATCCAAGCAATTTCTGTGCTTCTCTGGACAGGTCTTGTAGACAATATGCCATGCCAAAGATGGGAACAAATCCAATTTTCGGGTCCATTGCAGGCAAGATAAGCAGCGTCGTAATGAGAGACAATATCAAACCAGCCAACGCCGGAGTCAAGTATTTGTTCTCCCATTTCAGATCGGGATTAGCTTTCAATTTTACAAGATATGGAACGCACGTTCTTGCCAGAACGCCAGTAAATGCTGCAAGAAAAACCAACCAACTAAATTCCATTTCTTTACCTCCCTTTTTAATCTATTTTATTAATAAATCCTGATTTAGCCAGCAGATAAATAAGATTTGCTGTGTTTTCAGTAGTTCTGAAAGTATTCTCACCAAACAAGTTGATGATCGGGTGGTAAGACAATAAATAGTAAGAGGTTTTTAGGGGGAGTTCGGATATAATTAGTTAGGCGACATGCTCAAAAAAAATGGAGGATGAATAGCAAATAATGTCAATAAGAGAAATCGGCTGTTGCGGTGCTTATTGTAAAACCTGTCGTGCGTCTATTTCAGGAAGCGGTTGCCGTGGTTGCAAGTTGGGATACGAAAGTGGTGAAAGAGAAATCAATAAAGCCAAATGTAAAATAAAGGTATGCTGCTTCAAGGACAAAAAATTTGAAACATGTGCCGACTGCCCAGATTACTCCACCTGCAAAATAATCCATAGTTTTCATGATAAAAGTGGATACAAATATAAAAAATACAAGCAATCAATAGAATTTATCAGAAAAAATGGATACGGCAAATTTGTTAAAATCGCTGATAACTGGAAAGGTCCTTATGGGAAATTTGATTGATGTTTGCGGAAATGTTTAATTTTATTTTTCTAAAATCTTTTTAAGATTTTCTCCTTCTTCCCCCACATGTTTATCATGGGCCTCAATTAAAGTCTTCATTCCTTTTTTAAAAATTTTACTCAATAAACTTCCAGCTCTCATATAAGTTATGGCCGTAAAAACAGAATTTGAACCCTTAGGTTCAATTAGCCATTCAATCTTAGGAGATATTAAGGATATGGGGAAAGAAAATTTGGATACTATTTTTTTATTTGGAACAATTTCAACAATAGTTCCTTTATATTTTTTTAATTCTCCCATCACATATTGTTCAGCATAAAAGGTAGAACCCTCTTCCTGTGGTCTTCCTTTAGTCCATTTAAATAAAATATGATCTTCGGGATGCCATTTCGTATAGTTCTTTTCAATGTTATAGAAAAATTCCCAAATCTTTTTAGGTGTTGTATTTATTTCTATTGAATGTTTTAATTCCATTTGTCCGAATAAACTCATTTGTTACACTTCCAAAATAACCTTAATAGTTTAAAGGACTGATATTCTGTTGAATCTTTTGGTTGATGATTGGATAGTAGAATAAATAATATTAAGAATCTTTTTAGATAGGAAAGAAAATTTATTTTATTTCACAATTACATTACACTCACAAATCCATTTACAAAATCCGCAGCCATCTGAAGGTTCAGGCATTTCTCCTTCTAAAACATCAACTGCTCTTTTGAAAATCTTTTCTGCATTTTTTATATTGACACTAATTTTTATTAAATCTGCATGAAAGTCCACATTGCCGTTCTCATCAATCTTGTTCGGATGATAAAACAGTAAATAGGTGTAATCTTCTGTTTGATAACCGTTATTTCTTAAAAGAAAATTATAGATATCCATTTGATCCTGATAATAGGTGTGGGTGTCTTCTTTTAGGGGATATCCTCTTGTCTTGTAATCCAAAACGATGAGTCTATCCCCTATTTTGAGGATATTATCAATTGCTCCCCTGAATATATTCCCTCGATCATCCGTCCATTGAATACCTTTGAAGTTGTTTCTCCAGACTTTAAGCAATTCTTTATCGTCAAATAATTTCACTTCTTTCAATTCCTGTAGTTCAGGCGGCAATTCTTCTCGATCTATAAATCTATCAAAATGTTCCTTGAGAATTTTATCCATTCCACTTGGCAGAGATGGAAATATCGTAGATGGCCGTCTTATATTTTTATTGAAACGAAGCCAGAAGCATCTGGGACATTCCTTCAATAAACTTAACGATGATGGAGAGAATTTGTGGGTCATTTATAGAGTAGATAGGTATGAGAAGTTATAAAAATATCATTAAAGGTCTACAAAGATTATTGAATATAACATTACTTGATAATGCATCAGGGTCTTTTTTATGGTATTAGTAATTCTGAAAGTAAAAATCCTACCAATTAAGTCGATGATTGTGTGGTAATATTGGTTTGTTAAGCGATATTTTGTTTGGCAACCAGATAAAGCACTAAGTTTAAAAAGTCTGAGGGATTTGGATTAATTAAGGTGAACAATTTATTAAAGTAGAAAAAAATTAATGAATAGAAGGAATATGTTTAATAAAATTATTTTTTGATAAAGGCAATATACTATGGCATTAGAAAAAATGGACCTAAATGAATTCCTTACACGAAAACAGAAGATAGATATTTTACTCAAGGAACAAGGTTGGATAGTGGGAGATATTAACAAAGTAATTACGGAGGTTGATACTAAACAATCAAATTTTCGTGCTCAGAACTACAAAACCATTTCAGATACCCTTAAAAACGATCTGGAAAGTAAATATGTCGATTATTTACTCCTCGACAGCTTTGGTGCACCTATAGCCATTGTAGAGGCTAAAAGGACTTCTAAAGATCCTATTTTGGCCGGACAAAAACAAGCAGAGGAGTATGCAGATGATATAAAAGCACAAACGGGCGAGGACGTTTTTATTTTTCTCTCGAATGGTTACGAAATCTGGTTTTGGGATAGAGAGCGATGTAGTCCAAGAATTGTCAAAGGTTTCTTTTCTCAGATAGACCTAGAAAGATTACTTTTTCAGGTGAAAAGGAGAAATCTTCTTAATTTTGAAATCGATAACCGAATTGTCGATCGTTCAAAAAATATAGAATGCACAAAACGTGTTTTGGAACATCTTCAAAGAGGAAACCGTAAAGCACTCATTGTTATGGCAACTGGTACTGGGAAGACGAGAGTATCGATGGCAATTATTGATATTCTATTAAATGCTGGTTGGGCTGAACGAGTTTTATTTCTTGCGGATCGAAAAGCCCTTCGAGATCAAGCATATCGCGAAGGATTTAAACAATTTTTACCAAAAGAATCTAAGTTAAAAATATTTTCGGGTTCGTATGCTAAGGATTCGAGATTGTATGTTTCCACTATTCAGACATTTATGGAAATCTACAATCAGAAAGACGGCTCTGGGAAATATCTAATTTCGCCCGCAGAATTTGATATTATTATTTCGGATGAGGCACATCGATCCATCTACAACAAATGGCGGGACGTTTTTACATATCTCGATGCAATTCAGATAGGGCTTACTGCAACACCAGCAGAGTACATCGAAAGAGATACATTCCGGTTTTTTAACTGCGATGATAAAATGGCGACTACCCTCTATACCTATGAAGAGGCTGTAGAAGATGGTATTCTATGTGATTTCAGGAAAAATATTTCAGGTGCTCAGACTCATTTTCAGATCGAAGGTGTAAAATCATTTGATTTAACCGAGGGTGAAAAAAATAGATTAATAGGCGAGGGTATCGATCCTTATGAGATAGACTTTGAAGGAACAGAGCTTGAAAAGAAAGTTGCTGTAAAAGGAACAAGTGAAGCCCTTGTCAAAGAGTTTATGGAGAATTGCTTGCTTGATCAATCTGGAACTCTTCCTGCAAAATCGATAATATTTGCAATTTCTAAAAAACATGCAAAGAGACTATGGGTGGCTTTTGAAAAACTCTATCCCGAATACAAGGGCAGACTTGTAAGAGTGATTGTTTCAGATGATCCAAGGGCTCAGAGTTCCATTAAAGAGTTTAAAGAACAATCTTTTCCAAGGGTTGCTATCTCTGTTGATATGCTTGACACCGGTATTGATGTCCCCGAGGTGTGCAATCTTGTTTTTGCCAAGCCAGTCTTTTCAAAAATAAAGTTCTGGCAAATGCTTGGTAGAGGTACCAGATCGGATAAAACCTGCGACCATAAAGATTGGCTTCCTGATGGTAAAAAGGAATATTTCAAGGTTTTTGATTTCTGGAATAATTTTGAATATTGGGATATGCATCCAGAAGGGGACCAGAAGGAATCTTGTGAGGCCATTACGAGTCGTATCTTCCTTTTAAGGTTGAAACAGCTTGAACATTTCTTAGATGTCGGTGATGATAAAAATATCGAGAGACTGAAAAAGAAGATTGCGGAAGATATTGAATCGCTTCCGAAGGATTCAGTGAGTATCAGAGAAAATATAATGGCTGTAGAGAAGTCCTTGTCACCCAAGTTTTGGAATAAAGTTGGCATTGACCCGATTGCATTTCTAAAAAAGAATATTACACCCTTGATGAGGTATAAACAGGATGTTAATCTTAATGTTGCCTCTTTTACCCTTAAATGTGAACAGCTAGCTCTTGCGTTGTTACAAGGGAATCAAAATGAGATTGAGCGGTTAAAGCCTAAAATTGGGGAAATGGTTGATTGTTTGCCCGATGAGTTAAATGTAGTAAAAAGGAAACTAACGTTAAAAGAAAAGGTCCTTTCCCCAGAATTCTGGAAGGATATATCTTTTGAAAATTCTCAGATGCTCATTGATGAATTGTCGAAATTGATGAAGTATATGGCAAAAGAGCCGAGAAGGACTATCGTTCTCGATATGGATGATATGATTCAGAAGCGAAAGACTATCCAGTTTGGACCAGATGCACGGGAGGAACATATTGAAGTTTATAGAGAAAAAGTTGAGAGTAGAATTAAACAATTGGCAGAAGAGCATCCATCTATACAGAAAATTAAGAGTGATGAGATGTTAGAGGAGTCAGATTTGTTTAAACTTGAAGAGACGTTGAACAGCCCTGAGTTGTATATTACTGAAGAGGTCCTACAGAAGGTTTTCAATCAAAATAAAGGAACACTTGTCCAGTTTGTGAAAAATATCATGGGTTTGTACAAATTCCCTGACCCTGAAGAAAGGATAAGGGACGCTTTTAGCACATATATCATTGAAAATAACAAGCAATATAGTGCTGATCAGCTGAATTTTATAAGGACGATACAAACTATTTTTACGAGAAAAAAGCACATTGCATATACTCAACTGTTTGACGCACCATTCACTAACTTTGGAGTAAATGCGCCTATGCCGATGTTTGCAGAAAACGAACTGAAGGATTTTGTTAAAATCTGTAAAATAATTGAAAATGAGATTTATATAGAAGGTTAAAACATGGAACATAGTCTGCCTGATGGTTGGGAAATCAGTAAGATATCTGAAATTACTAATGTACGAAAACAAAGGGCAATAGCAAATCTATCCCCTTACATCGAAATTGGGGATGTAGATGTTGTAACAAAGATTTATAAATTAAAAGATAAAAAATCAGTAGAAAATTCTTTAGTTGCTAAAAAAGATGATGTGCTCATATCAAGAGTTCGTCCTACAAGAGGTGCGGTTTCAATAATAAAAGAAGCGAAACTTTATGCCTCATCTGCTTTCACAATTATTGAAGCAAAAAATAAATTACTACCTAAATATTTATTTTACTCAATTGCTTTTAACCCAAAATTTTTTGATTCTTTAAAAAGAAATGAAAAAGGAACTAGTTATCCAAGTTGTAGAGAAAATGATATTCTAAATTTTAAAATAAACCTTCCGCCTCTAGAAACTCAAAAGAAAATCGTTTACTTTCTCGAAAAAGCAGAGCAACTTAAAGAATGTAGAAAAGAAGCTGATGAATTGACTAAAGACTTTTTGAAAAGTATTTTCTTAAAAATGTTTGGAGAAGGTATTTCAAAAAAATCCAACCATACGTTTTTAGAAGACGTAAGCACTCGTATAACCGATGGAGAACATGCTACCCCAAAAAGAGTTAATAAAGGAATGTATTTGTTGTCTGCGAGAAATATCTTAAATCATGAGGTAACTCTTAAAGACGTGGATTATATTGGTGAAGAGGAATATGAAAGAATCTCAAGAAGGATATTGCCTCGGATAGGGGATGTTTTAGTATCTTGTTCTGGAACGGTAGGAAGGGTTACTAGAGTCAAAGAAAAAATTAAATTTCAGATGGTGAGGAGCGTAGCGTTAATACGTTCAAATGCTCAAAAGGTAAATCCAATTTATTTGGAGTACTTTTTCGAATCAGAATATATGAAATCTCAAATTGCACGATCAATAAACCAATCTTCACAAGCAAATCTTTTTCAAGGGAAAATCAAAAAGTTAAAATTATATTTACCACCAATAGAACTCCAAAACAAATTCGCTTCAATTGTTAAAGAAGTTGAAGCTATGAAAGAGCAACAGAAACATTCAAAAAATCAGATTGACGATCTATTTAATGCTTTAATACAAAAAGCATTTAAAGGTGATGTAATAGCATGAGCATCTTTTTATTGCATAACTGGCTCCTTTTAAATGAAGAGATTATACCAAAATTAGAGGAATCTGAGAATCTTATAGACGATTTTTATCCCGTTTTGTTAGATACCTATTTGACAAATGTGAAGGAAGCATGGATTTCAGAAGAAGGTAAAACTATCAAAGAGATAGAAGATAATCAAAAAGAATATTGGGATTTGGTCGGTGCCGTAAATGATAGAGAACGTGCAAGAGACGAATTCTATAAACTACAAAATCCACAAACCGAAAAAGACGCCGTATCTATTATTGAAGGATATCATGCAGCCCTTAAAGATTATAGCGATCCCTTGGCTAACGAATATAAGAAGTTGCTAAACAACTTTCTAATCAAATATAATATAAGATACATTATATGTGAACCTTGTACATTAATATTAACTATAGAGGGATTATTAGCAACTGAATATGATTATGTCAAGCATTTAGCTCAAAATTCTGGTTCAAGGTCAAGAAAACAACTCATGGGGGTCCTCCAAAATAATTTAATGAAAATAGAAACCGCTGATGAAGAAAGAAACTGTATATCTAATTCTGTGAAATTAATTGAGCATTTTCTTTTAGAGAAAGCTTCTCGGATGCTCTCTAGATCATTTATTGGTCGCCAAAGAACTCTTGGATATGTTCTTAGTCAGTGTCCAAATTTATTCCCATCACAAGATGCAAAAGATTCTCTTATTAAATATTATAAGTTTACCAATGATTACCCAAATATCAGACATGTCGGCAATGATGGTTGTTTTGTTCGGGATTTGAACAAATCAGATGGCTTATTAGCGCTTTCTCTCGCTGTTTCTTATGCGGCTTTCTCAACTCAAAATTACGAGGACATTTTATATGGTTCTTACATTAAGAAGTTAAAAGAGGCAGTGTACAAATGAGACTCGCACCTGAACTCAAATCAAAAATCGATAAACTTTGGGATAAATTTTGGAGTGGTGGATTATCTAACCCTTTATCATCTGTTGAGCAGATGTCTTACCTTATATTCATGAAACGTCTTGAAGACATGGACGTGAATCATCAGAAGAAAGCACTGGCACGAAATGATTCTTATAAATCTGTTTTTGAAGGCAACGAAGATTGTCGGTGGTCAATATGGAAACACTACACTGCAGAAAAGATGCTGGACCATGTAAGAAATGTTGTTTTTCCATTTATCAAAAATCTCCATAATGGGGAGAATGCGCTCTATTCAGAATACATGAAAGATGCCGTTTTTCTTATCCCCAAACCATCACTCCTTCAGGAAGCAGTTTCTATTATTGATGAACTCAACATAACCTCACAGAACATAGATACACAGGGAGATATCTATGAATATCTCCTTAGTGAGATTAAAATATCGGGTAAAAATGGACAATTCAGGACGCCGAGACATATTATCAGGATGATTATTGAATTGGTAGAGCCCGACATCAGAGACTTAATTTGTGATCCTGCGTGCGGAACAGCAGGATTTCTTATCAATGCTTACGAATACATCATCAGGAAATACACAAGCCCTGAAATGGTAACGGAAGATGAAGAAGGAAATTTCTACGGCCTTTATGGTGATAAGATCACAGATAAAAGGGCATGGGAACTCTTATGGAGTTCGTTCTACGGCTATGATTTTGATTCAACGATGGTGAGGATATCACTCATGAATATGGTGCTTCACGGCATTCCAACGCCGAACATAAACCTAATGGACACCCTTTCTAAAAGATATGCTGAAGAAAACAAATACAATGTCGTACTTGCAAATCCGCCTTTCAAAGGAAGTATTGATAAAGAGGATATAAACGACCGTTTAACTGTAGGGACAACTAAAACCGAAATTCTCTTTGTTGAAAGAATGTTCAACTTGCTTCAAATAGGAGGGAGATGCGGAGTGATAGTTCCTGCTGGTGTTCTATTTGGCTCTTCAAATGCCCATAAGAAACTTAGAAGAATTCTGCTTAGGAGATGCCAATTGGAAGCTGTTATATCAATGCCTTCCGGTGTGTTCAAGCCCTATGCTGGCGTTTCCGCCGCTGTTCTGGTTTTCGTTAAAGGCGATAAAACTGAGAAAGTCTGGTTCTATGATATGAAAGCCGACGGCTATTCTTTAGATGATAAACGGGCTTTTATTGACGGTAAAGGAGACATTTCTGATATTGTCGAAAGATTTAAAAAACGACAAGAAGAGAACCCCATCGACAGAAAAGGAAAGTGCTTCTTTGTTCCAATTGAAGAGATAGTAGATAATGATTATGACCTTTCTGTTTCTAAGTACAAGGAGATCGAATATGAAGAAATTGAATATGAAGAGCCTGAAGTTATTATGGCGAAAATAGAGGACATGGAAGATAAGATAAAAGAAGGGATCTCTGAATTAAAGAAATTGTTAAAAGAAGTTTGATGGCAGTGAATCACCGTGTTAAAAATGAGCTCATTAAAAAATTCGAAACATCACTTTTTTATATATTTTAAAATGTAATATGTTAAAAGCATGAGTTTATTTTCAACAATAAGTTCAATTATACCAGCTTTTGTAGCAGCTTTTGTAGCAACTGTTGTAGGAATTTTTATTGGAAAAAGATTAGAACGCCAATCCTCGATTAATCAAACCAAGGAAACTGTAAGATCCTACCTTAAAATGTTTATTTCAAAATGGAAAAGATTAGATGATTTTTCTATCGCAATAGCTATAAATTCCGAGGATATTTTTGTTAAAAATATATTTAATAGCAGTATTAACGACATCAGCGATTTAGGGAGTAACTTAAAGAAATTAACAAATTATGTAACATACATGCCAAAACAAGCATCAGATATTACTCAAATGGCTTCCGAAATTGAAGGATTAGAAGATAACTCTCTTCGTATTTGGAACGCTTTTATAGATAAACATAGGGGTCTACCGGAGGATACTTATCCTATTCTTAGTTATATCTTAATTCTTGTGAAAAATGCTGAAAAGCTTTTAAAGGAACTTTAAGATAGTTACATATCAATCGAATATTCTACCGTACCTTCAACCGACATATTAAAAGGTATCTCATAAACAGTGTTAAAAATGCGCTGGTTGATAGACCTTATTTCAATACATTGAGCAGTCTTTTCAAAACCATCAACCGAAAATTCTATAGAATGTATTCTACATATCTGTAATGTAAAAATCCAGCGATATATTTAGTATTCATCTTTTTCTCATAAAAGTTGATACTGCGAGAGACGATTAAATACTTACTTATATTTAACTTTTAAAATTAGAATAGCAGAAGTAAATAATAATGTTATTGAGTTTGCAATTATTATGGGTAAGTCTTTAACAAGAATTCCATAAACCAACCATAAAAATATTCCTGTTGTGAATATTGAATACATTGCTAATGACAAATCTTTTGTATGTTTGGTTTTTATTGTTCTGATTACTTGAGGTACAAAAGAAATAGTTGTAAATGTTGCCGCAACTAACCCTATAATTGTAAATACATCCACGTGTCTAATCAATAATTAATTCTTTATAAATTTATCCAAGTGCATTAGCTATTATTTAGTTTAGTTATCTCCTACAAACCCCGCAGTACACTTATCAACCTTCTTCTTGGACTCGGAATCCAAGTAAAACTATAACTAACCAAAAAACAGAGAATATCTCGGATGATTTCTTTAATTAATTAATTATTTTATCCACTATCCCAACTTCACCGCAGTGCCATATGCCAGCAGTTCGGCTGCGCTACCCATCGTCTGCGAGGTCATGAATCTCGCACTTATTACTGCGTCTGCTCCCAGTTTTTCTGCCTCTTTTATCATCCTGTTGAGGGATTCTTCTCTCGCCTCGCTCAGCATCTCCGTGTATTCTCTCAGCTCTCCGCCGACAAGATTCTTCAACGCGGCTACAATGTCCTTCCCGATCCATTTTGCCCTGACGGTATTTCCCTTGACCAGACCCAAGGTCTCGATAATATTCTTTCCTTCGATTCTCTCCGAGGTTGTTATCAACATTTTATTTTGCCTCCTGATCCTCTTCAAACCTTTCTTTGATTACTGAAAGCAATAGAAACCCTATTCCAACCAGTATGACCACGACCCCCAGCCTGATGACCGTAGGGACGTTTGGCGCTTGGACGAACTGATACAGCGCATAGGCGATGCAAACCATCACTCCGATTCCCAAAAGGATAAATCCAGAAAACCGCATTTTTTCCATTATTTATACCTCCCTTTTATTTTAGAATAGATTTTACCTAATAAAGACCTAAAGTTTTTCATACTTATAAGAATGGTGCTATCTTTATCCTGTCCAAGTTTTTCAATAAGTTGATGGTATCTTATCTATTGGGATGAATTATTTATCCTATATATCTATCCTATCCTAAATTCAAGCCTAAGCCACCAAACTCCCCTATGATTTCCTCGCCGATAAGCTTGATAGATGCTGACACATCAGGACCGATGGGAGAACCTACCACAACCTGTGTCACTCCTATCCCATATAACTCTCTAATCCTCCGGATACAGTGGTCAGGCGATCCGTAGATAGAAAAAGCATCCACCATAATATCAGTGACAGACCAGAAAGCCGTTTTGAAGTCACCCTTGGACAGTGAACTCTTAATTGCATCTGCTTCTGCGGGATCAATGCCATGCCTTTCAAGGACAGGCGGAGGTGACCCGGCCACGATAAAAGCCACAACGGGCGTCACTGCTTTTTTCGCCTTCTCTTCATCCGAATCCACGGAAAAGCTGGCATAGGCAGCTATATCAAACCCTTCTTTCGGAGAGCCTTTTTGAATTTGGGGAATGGCATACTTAAAATCTAGGGGGTGAGATGCATTTATCAATACGCCATCTCCTATGGCACTGGCAGTTTTAAGCATGATGGGACCTTGAGCCCCGATATAGATGGGTATATCTGAGCACTTTAAAGATAGTTTGGCTCTTTCGATCTTGAAGAAATCCCCTTGGAAAGAGAGACGTTCTCCTGCCAATAGACGTCTGATGATCTCTACCGCCTCTCTCAGCTTGGCTACGGGTTTGTCCATCTGGATGCCCAATGATGCCAACGTGGTCCTATCACCGGCTCCGATTCCGAGAATAGCTCTTCCATTGGAAATATTATCGATTGTAGCAATGGCAGAAGCCGTAATTGCAGGATGGACTTGATATGCGTTTGTTACTCCCGGTCCAATTCTCACTCGTTTTGTCCTTTCAGCTACCAATGCTAACGTAGCATAGACATTCCTGTTGTTATAGTGATCCGTGATCCAAACTGCATCGAATCCATTATTTTCAGCTAAAACACAGTGATTGACGAGATTATTCAAAGGTACGTCTGG
Organism: Halobacteriota archaeon; assembly: GCA_042577985.1. Lineage (GTDB taxonomy): Archaea > Halobacteriota > UBA148 > UBA148 > UBA148 > UBA148. Next base: position 14,878 of record JBHPDI010000009.1, read on the forward strand.
GACAAATTCTATGCCGAACATAAAAAACACCAATGCAGAATTGTCTCAATTGTTTAAAATACTATTCTATTGTTTTGATTTGACGTCATGTGCACAACATCTCCGATGTTCAGTCTGAATAACTTTGCTGCATTACCTCCTTTAACCGATATCTCAAGAAAATTATGGCTCCCGACCATTATAAGCTCGGAGTGTGCCTCATCGTAGGTCATTACAAAGGGAATTTTTCTTCCGAGTAACTCCACATTATCTCCATAATTTATGTTCTCAAGGACTAGCGATCCTGGGATATTGGTGATGACGTTGCCGAAATCGTCGATATATATTACTTCTCCCTGTAACGATTCTTTTGATGCATAAAATTCACCAAAGTCGAACTCCACAAAATCATCTATTTTCCTGAATTCTGAGATATCATATCCCTTGGATATGCGTGCAGCAACCGGGGCAAAGACGTCCCTACCATGAAACGTGGAACTGATGGAAGGCATGCACATCTCCGAAGGGATTTCATATACCGTAAAGTCCCCCATACCACGTGCAGCTGGAATAAGTAATCCGTTGTCCGGTCCCACGAAAATTTGCTTGCCTTTAATCACGATTGGGCGACGACCGGTACCAACACCGGGATCGATCACTGCGACATGAATGGTCCCCTCTGGAAATCGTCCAGCAACGTATATCAATGCAAATGCACCAGCCCTGATGTTTTGAGGGGGGATGTTATGTGATATATCAACTATCTTAACATCCGGATCAATATCCAGAATTATTCCCTTCATAATCGCAGGATATAGGTCTCCGAAATCGGTTAATAATGTAATTATTGAAATAACTCATCTCACCTCCATCAATTGTTGAATTCGCGGCCCTTAAGAAATTTCGTATGACTATAATTAATATGATAAGATGCTTAATAATCTTCTCAAGATCAATTAGAAGATGAGATAATATTTTTTTGAACGTTAAACGTTATTTATCTTTGATTTTAACATATTTCTCTTTTAAAAATCTCTGATGAGATTGAATTCAAATGAATAGAACCTTTTTTGCCCTATAACGCAAAAGCATAGTTGGTACACATCACATGTTTACGTTCAAGAAGTTGATATTTCAAATCTGATGAAAGTTTATTGGTAATTTCTTTCGCTTACCAAAATCAGTGTGCTTGTTTAAGAGTTCTTAGGTTCTGGATGAGAAATTTAATTGAGGGTAATAATTAATATAATTTAAGAACTTATATTAGAGATACTATGGGTTGGAGGAGAGAGTTAAAAAACAATGTTTGTACGATTGACGAGCTGAAAGAATACGTTAAACTCTCCCATACGGAAGAAAAGAAACTGAGACACATTGTTGAAATCCAACCGATGAGTGTACCCCGTTATTACTTGTCACTTATAGATTGGAATGACCAAAATGATCCAATAAGGAAAATGTCGGTCCCATCACTAAATGAATTGAACCTTGCTGGTTCCTATGATACTAGTGGTGAAAGGGAGAATACAAAGTTGCCTGGACTCCAGCATAAATATTCTCAAACCGCCTTGATACTGGCAAATAACAGATGTGCGATGTATTGCAGACACTGTTTCAGAAAACGAATGACTGGTCTTCCTTCTGAAGAGATTTTGCAAAAATTTAAAGATGCGATTAAATATGTTAAGTCGCACCCAGAGATTAATAATGTACTAATCACTGGAGGCGACCCTTTGATGTTATCCAATAGGGTTCTTCAAAAGTTCCTTAAGTACCTTTCAGCTGTACCACATATTGATTTTATAAGAATCGGGAGCCGATTACCAGTGACATTCCCGCAGAGAATTCTTGAGGATGATGAATTAATGGAATTGTTCAGAACGTATTCTACTCACAGACGGAGGATTTACATTGTCACACAATTCAACCATCCTCGCGAGATAACCGATGAATCATCGATGGCAATTGATAGGCTCTTGAAGGCAGGCGTAATAATTAACAACCAGACTGTTCTACTCAAAGGAGTTAATGACGATCCTGAAATATTGGCCAATCTTCTGAACCAGCTTGTATCTATAGGGGCTAATCCCTATTATGTGTTCCAGTGCAGACCAGTTAAACGAGTCAAGCGGCAGTTTGCTTTGCCTCTTGTCAGAGGTCTAGATATCATAGAAAACGCCAGAAAGCATCTCAATGGACCTAGCAAGCGGTTCAAATATGTGATGTCTCATAGGACTGGTAAAATTGAGATCATCGGTATCATGAATGACGAGATATATCTTAAATATCACCAGGCCAAAAATCCAATGAAACTTGGCAAGTTCTTTAAAAAGAATATTAATGATACAGCAACTTGGTTGGATGAACTCTGATTGATAATTTCAGATTTTCAAATGGAAAAATAAAGTCGAGAGGCGGAATTGAACATAACTTGTTTGTATCCAACACAAATGTATTATATCCTTCCATTTTGGGATTGTAGCCGAAATTATTAGTATATGCTTACTTTTGGTAGACCTCCTTTTGTTCTCATCTTTTACCTCCCTTAATTAAGCACCGATTATCCAGATGGCTTTTTATCTTACTCAGTTCTTTGTTACTTACATGAGCATAGGCATCTGGGCGTATTAGTATTTGTATATCCCAATAATTCTTGAATGCATAGGATATCAGCTCCGCCATCTAAGAGATGAGCAGCAAAACTGTGCCTTAGAGAATTAAATGTAACGTTTAGGGTTCGATAAATAGATACTTACCTTGTAACATGAAATTGATATTATGATGAAAGTCGTCGCATCCTGGAGCGGTGGTAAAGATAGTTGTTTTGCATGCTATAAGGCGATTTTAGATGGCTTTGATGTCGTTCATCTCCTGAATTTTGTATATGAAGATGGCGGGAGGAGTTCCCATGGATTACGTGCTGAGCTATTATCAATACAATCACAGGCAGTTGAAATACCAATTGTTCAAAGGAGTACAACAAAAAATACCTACGAGCAGGATTTCAAAAAGGTTGTAGATATACTAAAGCAAGATAACATCCAGGGAATAGTTTTTGGGGATATCCATCTTCAGGAGCATAGGGATTGGATAGATCGGGTTTGTAGCGAGATGGATATCAGACCGATATTCCCTTTATGGGGAATAGACACAGAAAAAATAGTCCATGATTTTATCGATACAGGATTTGATTCAATCATCGTCGCCATTAAGGCAGAAATCCTGAGTGATGAGTGGCTCGGGAAGAAGGTCGATAAAGATCTAATAGAAGAGCTTAAGGACAGAAAAATTGATCCATGTGGCGAATCAGGCGAATACCATACGTTCGTCGTCGACGGCCCATTATTTAAAAAGCGCTTAAAGATAATTAATAGTCATGAAGTATTAAAGGAAAGATACTGGTTATTGGATATTTCAAGATATGAGATTATTGACAAATAACCCATATCATACCAAATTCTTCAGTCCGGCATCTCTTACGATCTCGAGAGTCCTCATTCTTTCGTTATATGATAAGCTACGGTTCAGCTCTGGGTATTGATTTGATTTGTAATGGGGGGTATACTGGAACATTAGATTGAACCTTATGCTGGGCATATGCTCTGCAACCCATTGAACTATTGGCTGGGTGCAACATTCAAGATGATTGGGCAGCACAAGATGACGAATAATAACCTCTGCGTCCTGATACGCGCTCATGAAATTTCTGGTAGTGATTCCCCAATAGTCTTTTACGTTCGAATACTTATCAGCGCAATCATCGTCTCCGTATCTGAAGTCAGCCAAGTAGACATCTATTACGTCGCTTAGCAAATCCATTGTCTCGCTAGAGCAATACATATTTGAATTCCAGATTATGGGTGTGTTGATATTACACACATTCATGATACGCAGTATGGAATGCAAATTAGGTGTTGGATCGCCTCCCACGAAGTTCACGTTTTTTGCACCTTGATATTTCCTCATCGCAATGATCTCTGCCATTCTCTCTGGAATTACGGGCGTTCCTGTGACAAACTGGTTTGCTATATCCCAGTTTTGGCAATATACACATTTAAACGTGCATCCCACGAAAAAGATGGTGTGCGATGGTACCAGCTCGGGTTCCTCTCCATAGTGTAAAAATTCAGATGCATAACTCGATATGGCGTTGATACCACAGTATCCAACTTCCTTTGCCAGTCGGTTCACACCACAGCGACGCTCACAAAAATGACAGCTCTGCAGGACATCATCAGCTAGCTCTATTTTTCGACGTAGCAGTGATTTTTCCTTCGCAATGAGATACTTGGCCTTTTTATCATTATTTAAGACAGCGAAGTATCGATCCAATCCTTTTACGAAAGACATGATCATTGAGGTACTGGCGTATCTAATGGAATGCCGACCTTGGTCTCAGAGGCAATTTTTTTGAGCCTCTTGAGCAGTCCTTCTCTTCTCCTTCCGACCAGGCTGTGCTCCAACACTTCTTCTATGGTGGATACTGGGACGATTGAGATCTTACCCACATATTTCTCCTCAATCAAAACATCCTTCTCATTTGACTTGGGTATTAGAACGGTCTTGATACCCGCTTGTGCCGCTGCCTCGACCTTGTAGGTCACTCCACCAACCGGGAGCACTTCCCCCCGGACGGAGAGAGAGCCTGTCATGGCTACACTTTGATCTACTGGAACCCCTTCTAGTGCAGATATGATCGCAGTTGCAACACTTATGCTTGCGGAATCGCCTTCAACCCCTTCATATGTGCCTATGAACTGAACGTGTACATCTTTAGATGAGATGTCATTTCCGCTAAATTTCTTGATAAAAGCCGAGACGTTCTGCACAGCTTCTTGAGCTATCTCTTGAAGCATACCGGTTGCAATCACTCTTCCCTCTTCTTTGGATTGCGCAGGAGTTATCTCCGCTACGATTGGAAGCACAACACCTGGCTCGCCCATGATTGCAAGCCCGTTAACTCTGCCGATTTCCGAGCCTTCGATCTTGAACATATCATAATCTTTTCTATGCTCAATATACTGGTCAGCAACTTGCTGTTCGACTGAACGTGCTATTTTCTTAGCCCCGAAAACATGCTCAGCCGTAGTAAACTCAGAATCGCCAGACCTAGCCATATCGCCAGAAACCCTGATTAAGCCGCCAAGATCTCTTAGCCTGAGGGTTAATTGACCTCTCCGACCAGATCTTCTCTGGGCTTCTCGAATGATTTCCTTGACCGCGTCCTTCGTAAAATGAGGGATTTTCTTGTCCTTCTCCACTTCCTGAGCGACAAAACGGACCAACTCTTTTCTATTTTCAGGAGAGTCCTCCATATAATCCTGCATGTAAACTTCATAGCCATATCCTTTTATTCTTGATCGAAGAGCAGGATGCATGCCATCTACTGCATCAAGGTTACCTGCAATTACCATAACAAAATCACATGGCACTGGGTCGGTCTTAACCATCGCTCCAGAGCTTCGCTCAGACTGACCTGTGATGGGATATTCGCCTTCCTGTAAAGCAGTGAGCAGGCTCTGTTGAGATTCTATGTGCAAGGTATTGATCTCGTCGATGAAAAGAACGCCTTTATTAGCTTTGTGGATGGCCCCCACTTCAACCCTATCATGCGATGGAGTCTCAAGCCCCCCGCTCTGGAAAGGATCATGTCGTACATCTCCCAAGAGTGCACCAGCATGCGCACCTGTGGCATCAATATATGGAGCGGTATCCTTACCTTCATTTGATGTCAACAACTTGGGGATGTCCCTCTCTTCTTTAGGTGTGACATATCTGAGCGCGATGAAAAGAAGTAGGGCAGCTATGATGCCCATCAACCACTCTCCTTGCATGAAGGCAAAAATCAAGATGACCATGACGAGCAGCATATATAGCATGTTCCTAGTCTGGGCTTTCTTATGGGCTTCCATTTTGTGGGACTGTACTATCTGCTTCCCTTTTCCGGCCGGAACTACCCTGACCTGTGGAGTGTTAGTGTCCTCTGGATTGTGATATACCAAGATGTCCTGCAGCTCCTCTTTGGGTAAAAGTTCAGCCATACCCTTCGCTAGCATCGATTTGCCGGTTCCTGGAGTGCCGATTAACATTACATGTCTTCTCTGTTTAGCTGCCTTTTTGATCACTTCGGCAGCTTTCTCTTGACCGATCACCTGATCTATCAGGAGTTCTGGCACTTCTATATCCTTAGTAGCCTCGAACTTCAGTCCACCAAAAATATCGTTTTCATCGCCCATATTACCATATAAAATAGCATTCATGACCTATAAATCTATCACATCTTCAAGGGCTAGTGTCAGCACATCAACGATCGTCGACACAGGAGGGGCATAGCAAGTTTCCGCCATCAGCATTTGCTTGGCAGTCATGCCGCTTTTGATCGCCAGTGACAATGCATCTATTCGCTCCTTTACTCCTTCTTCTGAGATGATCTGTGCACCTATCAACCTTTTTTCAAAAAATAAAAGCTTCATGGTTATTTTCTTTGCATCTGGATAATTGCTTGACCTTGTCAACCCCTCTGCCTTGCCCTCGACAGGAATCAATTCCACTTGCTTTGCTACGTGAGATGTCACTCCTATGGAGCCGACTTGAAGATCGCCGACCAAGCAGACGATTGGATTTAGAACGGGGTCAAACTCCGCACTTCCGCAACAGACGTTCTCTGCCACCACTTTGGATTGCTTTACAGCAGAACTACCCCACGGACTGAGACATGAGCGATTTGTGATGTAATTCGTAATCTCAACACAATCGCCGGCAGCATATACGTTCTCGGCCACCCTCATAGCTGAGTCAACCTTAATTCCACCAGTATCGCCGACCTCTATGCCTGCTTGCCTTGAAAGACAAGTGTTTGGCCTAACACCTGCGCACAGGATCACCAAATCAGCTTTAACCACCTCTTTTCCAACGGTGACGAATTCTACATGATCTGAACCGTTGATCGAGCCCAACGAAAACCCTGCCATAACATTTATACCCAAACTCTCCAATTGATTCTGGATTGGGGATGACATATCTGGATCCAGCATGCAAGGAAGCAAATATGGGGCCTTATCTATAACAGTGGTATCAATACCAACTTTGATAAATGCGGTTGCAGTCTCAAGACCGATTGGACCAGCGCCGACTATTACAGCCTTTTCTGCACTATTCATGGCTTCCTTAACTTTTTTGCCATCATTAAGATTTCTGAGAGTGTAAACACCCTTTTTCCCCATACCTGGAATTTGCGGAATTAAAGGAAGAGATCCAGTTGCTATTCCCAGTTTATCATAGTAGAATCGCTTTCCATTTGCAATGATCGATTTGGAGGGCAAATCAATTGCAGTGACTTCTGTATTGGTTCGAATGTCAATGCACTGGTTCTTATAATACTGAACATCGTGCATTATCAGCTCTTCAAATGACGAAATCTTGCCCGAAAGCACGAAAGGTATACCGCACGGAGAATAGGCTACATGGTGGTCCTTGGTAAAAACGGTGATTTCCATATCCGGGTCTTTTTTCCTAATATAAGATGCTATGTGAATCCCAGCAACCCCGCCACCAATGACTATGAGCTTTTTTGACATGATACCTTCCTCAGTATAAAAGAATTTTTTGCGAAGCAAGAATTTTTGTGAATAAGGCAATTAATGAACATCTTATGCTGCATTATACGTCTTTTATTCATTATTTACACCTTCATCTTTAAAATCAAATAGTTTTGGAGATCTGAACTCTAATAGAAAATCTTTGATTCGCCTTTCTGCCAACTTTAGATATTCTTCATTTATCTCGTACCCAACATAATGGCGATTTGTCTTTATTGCTGCTATTGCCGTTTGTCCACTTCCCATAAAAGGGTCCAGCACAACCTCTCCTTCAAACGTGTAAAGTTGAATTGGCCTATAGGGCAGTTCTAGGGGAAAAGGTGCCGGATGCCCAACAATACGAGCATGTTCCGCTGGGAATGTCCAGACGCTTTTACTAAACTCAAGAAACTCTTCCTTAGAGATTGTGCTTTTTCTTCTAGGAAGTTTTTTCCTCTTGAACATGCCTTTAGAAAAAACCAAGAGGTATTCATGAATATCCCTTAAGGTTGGATTGGATGCAGAAAGCCAGCTTCCCCATGCGGTAGAAGGGCTTGAACTTGAAGCTTTATTCCAGATAATTTCGCCCCTCATTAGAAAGCCAAAATTGAGCATATCCTCAACGATAAAAGCATGAAGAGGTATGTATGGCTTTCTTCCCAAATTAGCAATATTGATACAAATCCTACCGCCTGGAACGAGAGTCCTGTAAACTTCCTCCCACACTCTTTTCAAGAATTGTCTGTATTCTGAAAGAGTTAGATTTTCGTCATATTCTTTTCCCACGTTGTATGGCGGTGAAGTAACCATCAGATGAATACTATTGTCTGGCAATTCTTCCATGTTTTCACTGGTTTTACAAAAGATTTTATCTAAAAATTTTGATGGGATAGAACTCTCCGTATATTCAATGTTTTTCTCTGTTGGCAAGCTCTCATATAACTTGCTCGCATAAAAGGTAGCTGAATCATGATTTATTCTTCCGGGTGAACCGAATGAACTCGTTTTTGTACTTATTTTTCTTTTTTTGGATTCCCTCTTCTTCATTTCTATCTCCAATGATCAACCTATCTTTTTTGATGACTACAGATTATTTTTTCGTTGAAAAAGCATTTCAATAACTTTGAAATCTTCAACCAAACTGGATAATGTCTTTTTGGCAATCTTGACGCCCTTTAAACTATGAAAAGGAATAACTTGTTTTAATTTCCTTTCTCGATAGAGTGCAAAGCCATTGTGTTTCACCCCCAAATATTCCCAAAACCCTTTCAACTCTATTACCACTTCAATCACATCAAGACTATATATGCGCTTTTCTACCTTTCAAAAAAAGGACTATTTTCCGAGATATGCATAGTTAAAGTGGGCATATTGGGAGAGTTATTTGGTCAAAATAATGGTTATATGTGGTTATTGGTGTAGGGAGTTGAGGGAAATTGTAAAAAAGAAAATTGCTGATGAAATCTTTTTAATAGTGTAAAACAATTACATCATGATGAAGATTATTGGTGGACCTGCGTCCCAATTGCTCGCAACTAGAGTTGCATCTGAGTTGGGTTGTGAGATTGCTTTTGTAGAATATAAGAGATTTCCAGATGGTGAAACATACGTACGCGTGTTAGATGAAATAGATGATGTGGTTATCGTCCAAAGTATGATTTCTGACGAGGATTTAATCTACTTATTGCAATTGATTGATGCATGCAGTGATGCATCAGTTAGAGTGGTCATTCCTTATTTTGGATATGCTCGCCAGGGTAAACGCTTCCAACCCGGCGAGGCTATTGGCGCAAGGGTTATGGCAAAAACGATTGAGGCAGATGAAATTTTAACGGTAAACATACATGATCCCTCCGTTTTGGATTACTTCAACGTAAAAACACAAGATCTAGATGCAGCGCCGTTAATAGGAAAACATATGCAATCTCTAGATCTTCGAAAACCGATTTTTATAGGACCAGATGAATTCGCTGGATCACTGGCAAGATCGGTTGCATTCGAGCTAGGTGCAGATTATGATGTGCTAGAGAAAAGAAGGCTGAGCGGGGATCAAGTGGAGATAAAAGCGAAACATCTGGATGTAGCGAACAGAGATGTCATACTTATCGACGACATGATTTCCACTGGAGGGACTATGTCTGAGGCAATCGAACTACTAAGGAGACAAAAGTCCAAGGATGTTTATATCGCTTGCGTACATCCGGTATTGGCTAAGAATGCAGTTGTCAAATTGTTCAAAGCGGGGGTAAAGGAAATCATTGCTACGGACACCGTTGAGGGAGGGGTTAGCATCATAAGCGTTGCACCTCTGATCGCCGGAGCTTTGGATTGATTTACCACAAGGCGTGATAAACAAAATCGAAGATTTAAGTAGAGACCGTTTAATTGGGGAGAATTTCCGAAAATATTTGAGCAAGATCCTATAGATCGAGAGTTTCTAGGGCTTGAAAACTTAGCAAAGCTACATCTATCCATGGACGAAAATTTGAGGGAGGTATCTTCAACTGAACTGATCTTGCTCAAATTCAAAAAAAAAGTTCATTTTTTTCAACATTTCATCGGCTAAAAATACTTTTCATGACTAAACGATCGCACCTATTATGGTAGGCACAATCATCCTTTCGATTTTTTTTATATCTGCAGGATTTCCATTCTAGGATCAGACGACGCTCACGAACTTGTTCGTAATGGTAGTTTCTTAGTAATATTTTCAGAAATATTTCGTCAAGAAATGGCGAACTTGTTGACAATTGTGAAATTTTTGAGCATCATTAGGAGATCTTTGCATTATTCACGATAGGCGTATTCCGTGTTTTTTCATTCTTCTGAAACTTTGTAGAACTTGGATTCGTTTTAAATAACTGCCCATCATAATTCAAAAAAAAGTTGTTGTTATTTATAATCAATCTCCTTGTTTTGATCATAAATAGCCTCACTATCGTCAAAGTATTAGTTTGGATAAATGGAAATATAATTAATGCAAAACAGATTTTAATAGAGATTTAATGCTGGAAATAGATGGCTCATACGGAGAAGGCGGAGGCCAAATCCTAAGGACAAGCATCGCACTGTCTGCAGTTACAGGGAGACCAGTTTACATTAAGAATATCAGGGCAAAAAGACCAAATCCTGGATTGGCCGCTCAACATTTGGAGGCAGTAAGGTGCATTGCATTGCTAACAGATGCGGATGTTAGTGGATTGAAATTAGGATCCACAGAGTTGACATTCTCTCCAAAGGAGATTAAAAGCGGGGAATATCATATCGACATTGGCACTGCAGGCAGCATAACTCTCTTCCTACAATGCCTGATGCCTGTGGCCATGAGAATTAAAGATACCATTTCGATTAACATAAGAGGTGGCACGGATGTCGCATGGAGTCCCACCATTGATCATCTCAGATATGTCATGCTACCTATGATAGCCAATATGGGATATGGCGCTCACATCGATTTGATCAGGAGAGGATATTATCCAAGAGGCGGAGGATTAGTGACGGCAGTTATACATCCCTCTGTTCTGAGCGGAGTTGTGCTACAGAGGAGAAAAATCGAAATTATGGGTATTTCCCACTGCTCAAGACTACCCGAGCACGTTGCAATGAGACAGGCAATGTCGGCAAAAGAAGTTTTAGCAGAAGGAGGATATGATGCCCAAATATCCACAGAATATGGCCAATACGAGTCCACTGGTAGTGGGATCACATTATGGTGTCCTGGAATTGGCGGGAGCTCGCTCGGTGAAAAGGGTAAATCTGCTGAGGAGGTTGGAAGAGAGGCAGCAAGAGTTCTTCTGAATGAATTAAGATCCGGTGCAAGCACTGATGTACATCTAGCGGATCAGTTGATACCATACATGGCATTGGCCGATGGAAAATGCTCTCTCACCACGAGAGTCCTAACATCACATACAAGAACAAACATCCGGTTGGTCGAAAGATTCTTGGATGTTAAATTTAAGACAGAGAAAAGCGATTTTGTTTGCATCAAGAAATAATATCCAGAAAATCTGGGGGGATGCTATCTGATATACAAATTTGATCGTTGACTTTCATAATATTGATTCCTTGAGATTGGGCATTTTTTGCATCGATTATTATTATTATAGGCTGGTCAGTTCTAAATTTTGCGACCCTGATGGCCTCATCGAACGAGGTACTCAGATGAACATATCTTTGAAAGACTGACTTTAGCCCAATATCCATGATCCTGCCTGACTCTTCCATGGTCGTCCCATAATAGAGTTCCTGCAACTCGTTTTCTGGAAAGTCGAGATCTACATTGACAGAATGGGCATACCTAGCCCGAATCCTTTCTTCACATAGCTCATATCTACCTTTGACATCAGACTCTACCATTGCAAACAAATGTTCTATATGAAACCAGCGATAATTACCCTCTAGTGCACTGATTAGTTGGTTTAAATCCACCCAACCTTGTGCATCCATCTTCAGACCTAACTCGTGGGGAAAATGTCTTAATGCTCCAGATACCATCTTTCCGAGCTTTGTTACCCTATTTTCATTTAGAACGAAACTCCCATGGTTTCCGCACTCGCAGTTTTCCCCCCTAAAGTATCCATGCTTTATGCACATTCGTATCTGTTCAGTTTCCATATTGCTCACTCCAACGTTATGACGACCTCTCTGCCCATCTTACTAGTATTTTAAAATATTTTCTGATCTGATGTAAACACCATATATGCAATATATACCTTATATTAATTACAAAGTGTTAATAAAAGAAATAATGGATATAAAAATGTTTTGAGGAGAGATACTAAGAGGAAAATTAAGCGATGATATAGATGGTGGTATAGATTTCGAATAAGGTACAAGTTGATAAATAACGTCTCCATCATCGATGTTCCAGCATAGATTGAATATCAAAATATTAATCTTGAAAACATTGGAAGCTTTTCAGAACATAAAAGCCATCTTTTAGGACGGAGATAAACCTACATAGAGAAAGAATAGAATCCGTGATTATTACATCATTGATTATCATCTCCCGTTATGATACGGTACAAAAAAAACATCCATAAAAAAACGAATGTGGTTTAAGCCCTATCAGACTAAGATTGCCCCCAAACAAAGTCCATTTTAATCGAAAGCTGATTCAAGAAAAAAAGAATTCTATGTGAATAAATAGTGAAAATAGTGAAAAGATTATTATATATGTCAACTGCTTGTATCGACCCATACTTATACATATCCCACAGCAATCGAAAAAAGCACCTAGATGTCAGAACATCAATAGAAATGGATCCAGTTATTTAAATAGAATATATATGAATGAATGAGTGTTCGAAAGGCGTCAGAAAATGCGAGAAATTCGAGGCACCCTATATCTACTGAGCGAAAATTGACTTTAGAAAGACTTCATTACCGAAGTATAAGATTACATAACTTAAACAATATAACGATAGGGTTAAACGTATTAATCATTGGTATAATATTGTGAACTCAATTATGAAACAAATTTTTGGAACAGATGGTGTGAGAGGAATCGTAAACAAGGAGTTGACGCCAAAACTTGTCCTAGAGTTGTGCATGAGTCTCGGAACATTCATAGATGGGGGGACAGTGGCAATAGGAAGGGATACAAGAATATCTGGCGAGATGTTCAAAAATGCCGCGATATCTGGATTATTATCAACAGGCTGTAAGGTGGTCGATTTGGGAATTGCACCCACGCCTGCCATCAACTACTATGTGAGAGATGAGACGGATGCAGGCATCATCATAACCGCATCTCACAACCCAAAAGAATACAATGGCTTGAAATTTATAGCGGGTGACGGCATTGGGTTCAGTAGGGAAAAGGAAAGAAAAATAGAGGAGATATACGCTGGAAAAAAATTCAGAAATGCCGAATGGGACAGAACTGGAGCATTATCTACAGACGATGCGATCCAAAGATATAAAGATGGAATAAAAAAACTTGTCAACGTGGAGAAAATACGAAAAAGGAATTTCAAGGTAGTCGTAGACACTGGCTGTGGTGCAGGAGGGGTTGTTACACCTTCTTTATTAAGAGAATTTGGCTGCACCGTGATCACGTTGAACGCACAGTTGGACGGAACCTTTCCTAAAAGGCCACCAGAACCAACTAGCGAAGTTCTCGGAGATCTTATTACACTGGTGAAGAGGAGCGGTGCAGATCTAGGTGTGGCGCATGATGGTGATGCCGACAGAGTAGTTTTCGTGGACGAGAATGGCTCTTTCGTGAGTGAAGATGTGTTACTCGCAATATGCGCAAAAGACGCATTGCAAAAGAGGAAGGGTGTTTTCGTAACTCCAGTGAGTTCATCATTATGCGTTAAAGACGTCGTAGAGCAATGCGATGGTGAGTTGGTGTGGACGCCCATAGGGAGCATCCATGTGGCTAGGAAAATGATTGAACTAGGAGCCGTATTCGGTGGAGAAGGAAATGGTGGACTGATATTCCCCAAGCACCAATACAGTAGGGATGGTGCCATGGCGGTCGCAAAGATACTTGAAATGATTTGTGAAAAGAAGATGTCACAGCTTGTTGAAGAAATACCAAGCTACTATAACGTGAAGAAGAAAATGAAAGTCATCGACAAAAAAGGAGTGATGGAGAGAGTCCTAGATAATCTGAAGAGTAACATAGATACAACAGATGGAGTGAAGATTTGGTATGATGATGGATGGGTATTGATCAGGGCTTCTGGAACCGAGCCCATCATTCGAATCTATGCAGAGTCCAAGTCAAAGGAGAGAGCAAACGAGCTTGCTAAGGACGGCATTGATTTGATCAAGCAAGTGAGCTGAATGTCAAAAATAATGGTCACAGGATGCAGCGGGTTCATCGGCACCCATCTAACCAGGCGACTTCTAGAGAATGGTTTGCAGGTGACCGGATATGATCTGAACGCATCATCGCTCATAGATCGCAATTTTAGGCTCGTCAGGGGAGATATACTCGATATAGAAAAACTAAGAGAAAGTATGAAAGATTGTAAAAGCGTATTTCATCTTGCTGCGCAGACAAAAGTACCAGAATCCACTAAAAATCCCCTTGCAGATTTCAAAACAAATTCAGAAGGAACCTTTAACGTTCTTTCCGTAGCTAAAGAGCATAATGCAAAAGTGATATATGCATCGACTTCCACGGTTTATGGTGCTGCTGAGATGCCGACCAAAGAATCACATCCAATGAGACCAATCTCTTTCTACGGTACATCAAAGGCAGCAGGAGATATGTACTGTTTTGCGTTTAACAGCACATTTGGGTTGGATACGATAGTACTACGAATCTTCAACGCATATGGTCCAGGTAATGCAAAGGGCGTGATGTATGATTTATTCAAGAAGTTGGAACGCGACCCCACGCACTTGGAGATCATAGGGACAGGACTGCAAGAGAAAGACTATATCTACATCGATGACACTGTGGAGGCTTTCATGATCGCATATGAGAAGGGGGTATCAGGCGAAGCATACAATGTCGGTAGCGGCATCTCCACGACGGTGAATGAAATCGCAGAGATCATTTTTGATACCTTGGATATTCGCCCCAAAGCAACATATACTGGAGAATCGTGGATAGGAGATGTCGAATCCTCCCTGCCAAATATTTCCAAATTAAAAAGATTGGGATGGACCCCAAAGCTTAGCATAAAAGAGGGGATTGAAAAATTGTATGAATGGATGCAGCTAATCTGATCTAATCCTCTATCCTACCCCAGTCGGTCCCATCTTCTTTTATTGATGAACTTGAACGCTACCACAAGTAATATTAAAATGGCTCCTGCAATAAGGCCATATTTTATAAGTTGGTTACGCGCCAGTTGATTTTCATAATCTTCTATCGCAACCTTTACACCCTCAGACGATCTTTCTGCCTCCCCATAAGCATCTTCGGACGCCTGCTCCGAAGCACCCATATCTGGTACCTCATACAAAACTTTAGCGCTGCCCAAGGATCCCTCTGCCGAGTTAAGGAAACCTTTTGACGCTTCTAGCATCGCTGCTGGAACACCTGCGTCTTCAGCAGATTTAATTTCGTCTTTGACTGTCATTATTCGTTCGTCCGCCCTGTCGATGGCAGCTAACGCCTCATTAATTTCATCGGTCGTTACATAGGCGGTGATTGAGGTTACTTCTTCGTCCCCTACCATTACATGCATCAAATAGTGGTATTCTTTCTTTCCAACTTCTGGTGCTGTGCCGGATAGACTGATTATTATGGTGTCATATACCGCATGATCGAACTCCAGTGAAAACTCCCAATAGCGTTGTATATCCTGATACGTCCAACCGCTGGAGTTCACCATTTTGATGTCCCATACTGGATCAACCAAGTTCGTACTAAGATATAATGTGGTCCTATCAGTTAGGTTAGAGCTGACCTCTTTCAAAATAATTTCATCTATATGTAATTTTTCCCCAACAAATAAGTCATCGGTAGGAACTTCACTCCTTGAAACTTCTTCGATTATCTGCGCAAGAGCGCTTTGCGATCCGATAGCAAAGACTAACAAAAATATTATGCCAAACGCGATCAACCTTTTCATTCCATCCCCCCATCAGAAAAGCGGCTGTAGATCTTCTGCCCTCAGCAACTCTTCGATCCTCTCGCCTTTTTTCTCACTAAACTCTTCCATTCTCACCTGTGCATCTATAGCGAGTTGTTGTAGTTCTTTGATTCGTGGTACATTTGACACACCGGCTAAAAGTATGACACTTGCCACATATTTACTACCCGGGATTGGATAGTCTCCCCCTCTAACTTCTCCGCCACCTATTGCATCCTCAAGCCATAATCTGGCTTTTTCTGTTCCAACTCTGCTCAACTGGTCCGGCGGTCCTGCTACCAAAATTAAGGCTTTCTCAGCACTTTTGATATCGCATGGCATCGTCAACCGCCCCATGGCAGCCCTTCTTGCCAAGGAAACAACCTTAGTAGTTGAATCGAGCGAATCTATGGATGACTTCCTTCTGAACATATTTCTGAGTTTGTCCAGTAACCCCATTCTTGTTACTTCTTCTCTCGCATAGCCAATAACTGAAATTTCTCCACCTTTGAGAGTGTTGATTATCTCGGACGAATCTATTACCGACTCCCCCACTTTTCCTCCTTTGGATGTCGGTGATTCTCCTGCACCAAGTATGATGCCAAGCCTCCTAGCTATCTCTTCATTTATGAACTGATATGATTCTACAAGGGTTGTTCCTTCCTTCTTCCACGTATCATTATCAAATAAAAATAGCGCGTCAACTTCTTTTATAAATGTCATGAGACTTCTGGCTGCATTCAATGAATATAGCGAGCCCTCCTCATTTGATGGAAGTATTCCCAGACCATAGACGGGCTCTGAATAAAGTTTTTTCAGCCTTCTCGCAATGACAGGAGCACCTCCTGATCCTGTTCCACCGCCTAGGCCAGCTGCTACCAAAAATGCCTCTGTATCATGGGTACCCCGTACATCCACAGCGCTTTGAATCGTGTATATATCGTCAGTTGCTATCTTTGCACCCATCTCATTGTCTGCACCAATGCCATGACCTTTCGCTACCGTCTGACCTATTAACAGACGATCTTCCATTGGTGTGTGGGTCAGACCCATCAGGTCTGTTTTGGCAGTATTAATAGCCAAAGTCCTCGCAATGGATTTTTGATGGGTTTTCATATCGTATTCTAGAAGCAGGTCTACTATCTTCCCCCCTGCCTGTCCAAAGCCGATTGCAAAAAGTTTCATTTTACCCGCTCTATTGTTTATTCAATCTGTTATTTATACACTCTATTATTTATACACTCTATTATTTATACACTCTATTATTT
>JBHPDI010000010.1:0-29900 GCA_042577985.1 Halobacteriota archaeon
GGTAGTAGCGTTACCCAACAGGGCGAGTACTCCGAACACTATAGCTTCACCACAGGGGAATGGTACACACTAAAAGTAAATGGCATTGATGTTTCTCAATCTCAGGAAGATATTGATTGGCCTACAGTTTATGATGCTGGTTATAGGTTTGCTTTTGTAAAAGCGACTGCAGGCGATCACAGACCTCCTCAATATATAGATCCTAATTTCGAAACAAACATGAACGAAGGTCATAATGCTGATGTTCTTGTGGGTGCTTATCATTATGCCTATCCACAATATAATAATGCTACGGATGAAGCATTGTTTTTTGTCAGCATAGCCCGCGATTATCTTGAAAGTGGATATCTTAGACCTGCTTTAGACATGGAAGAAAGGGGAAGTCTGACCAATGAAGAGCTTTCAAGCTGGATACATGAATGGATGAGTACTGTAGAAAGTGAAACAGGTATAGAGCCAATCCTATATGTAAACAGCAACTATGCTAACAATTATTTGGATAGTTCTATAAGCCAATATGATCTATGGATTGCACATTGGACGTATAATCCAGAAATCCAACCTAATACCGGAATATGGGAAGATTGGGATTTTTGGCAGTATAGTAATGAAACTTCTGTTCCTAGTATTATCGGCAACGTGGATGGGGATATATTCAATGGAAATATGTCTAAGTTGCAGGATAATTTTGTAATTGAACAACCTCTTTCTGCTCATATCGAAGTAGATAAAATGGGAGTTTGGTCAGGCGATGAAGTGACTTTCGATGGTTCTGCCTCTAGTGGACAAATAGCTTCATACAAATGGAATTTTGACGATGGCACAATAGTAGAGGGGTCAGGAAAACCCAACGTAGAGATACTACATCGCTTCCGAGGAGCTATGGGCAATTCAAAAGATTACACGGTTACTTTAACAGTAGAGGATGAACAAGGAGCTACAGCTAGTGCCACTGTTTCTATTACTGTTTATCGGTTAAATAGATACATCCCAGTTTATTCTTCTCTTGCCCCATATTTGCCCCCTTTGTTGGCTATGATTCCAATTATGGAGGTAACAGTTTATTATAACTGGGTTGATGAGATAGAGGGACAGGATGAATATATAGTATCAGAAGTTCATTTAGATAGTGTAGAAAGTTTAGACTTTTCCTTGTATATGTTTTCCATTCAGGATGATGAGTCAAAAATATGGAGCAAAATACATAAGGGTGTAGGAAAAGAAGATGCATCCTTTACTTATCCATTTAATGTGCCTCAGGATTGTACAGAGACCTTTGGTGATGAACATTTTGAAGGTTTAAAAGTTGGTGCCGATAGTAGTTTAAATTTCGTGGTAGATGGACTCGAAATTGGAATGGGTCTTTGGCCACCAAGTCTAGATATCGATCTAAGCTTTTTCCGCGTTTCTCGTACGATTGAACTCGGTCCAGGAGGGCAGACCGAAGTGCCTTCCATCTATCCGGAAGCACAAAGGGCAGGAATAACATCAGCACTAAGTAGTCCTGCAGAAATTCGTATTTATGATTCCCAAGGAAATGTAACAGGTTTGGTAGATGGGATAATAAAAGAAGAAATCCCAAATTCAATATACGATGAGGAAAGTGAAACTATTGTAGTTTTTTCTCCAGAATATATTAACTCTTATAGTTATAAAGTAGCAGGCACCGAGGAAGGAACTTATGGGTTGAATATATCCGCTGTTGAAGACGGAGAAGCTAACATATTTGCTGTTACTAATTTTTCTACAACAAACAAGACAACACATCAATACGACATTAATTGGATTACCCATGAAGCTACTGTCCAGATAGATTCTGACGGTGATGGCGAATTTGAGCAAAATATTATACTTCAACAGCCAGTAGCATCCTTTACCTACGCACCAGAAAATCCAACCGTAAATCAAGTGACAACCTTCAATGCCTCCTCTTCTTACGATCCTGATGGAAATATTACGAATTACGAATGGAACTTCGGAGACGGAACAAGTGGAAGTGGTATGATAACGACGCACTCCTACTCTTCAGCAGGCGAATACCCAGCAACCCTCATCATAACAGACAATTCAAGTACCCTAAACTCAACAACCAAAATCATCACTATTCCTGATACAACACCACCGGAAAGCATCACGAATCTTATGAACACAACAGGACAGACATGGATAAACTGGACTTGGACAAATCCACCAGATGCTGATTTCAACTACACGATGATTTATTTGAACGGAATATGGCAGACAAATACGTCCTATCCATTCTACAACGCTACAGGGATTAATCCTGATACCTATTATGAAATGGGCACCAAAACAGTTGACAACGTTGGAAATGTAAACGAAACATGGGTTAATCAGACCGTAAAGACACAAGCATCGACAACTTTATTAATCCACAATCTCAACACAGGAGAGAATTTCTCAACTATTCAGACCGCAATAGATGACTCTGATACAATAGAGGGGCATACAATAACTGTTGATTCTGGAACTTATACGGAGAATGTAAATGTTTTCAAGCCTTCTTTAACAATTAGATCGACTTCTGGAAATCCTGCAGATACGATTATAGAAGCGGCAAATCCAAGCGATCATGTCTTTAAAGTAACTGAAGATTACGTAAACATAAGCGGATTCACTGTTAAGGGAGCAGGTTCTGATAAAAGTGGAATCTATCTTGAAATATATAGAGACCACTGTAATATCACAGACAATAAAGCGTTGGATAATGGATACGGCATCTACTTGTATTATTCCAGCGACAACATCATATCAAACAACAACGTCTCGAACAACGATTATGGATTCTACCTCTACTCTTCCAGCGACAACATCATATCAAACAACAACGTCTCGAACAACGATTATGGATTCTACCTCTACTCTTCCAGCGACAATATCATATCAAACAACACAGCTAACGCGAACAACGACTATGGGATTCGCCTTTATACTTCCTGCAGTGAAAACACCATAGCAAACAACAATATCTCGAACAGCTACTACGGAATTTACCTCTACTATTATTCCAACGACAATACCCTATCAAACAACAATGCCTCAAACAATTACTATGGAATATACCTCATATATGCTAGTAACAGCAATACCGCCTACAACAACTATCTCGACAATACGAACAA
The DNA here is from genome assembly GCA_042577985.1 of Halobacteriota archaeon. GTDB lineage: Archaea > Halobacteriota > UBA148 > UBA148 > UBA148 > UBA148. The sequence continues at coordinate 3,144 of JBHPDI010000010.1, forward strand.
TGCCTACGACAATGGAAACAATATATGGAACGTCAGTAAAACGGAAGGGACAAACATAGTTGGTGGTCCCTGTTTTGGTGGTAATTATTGGAGCGATTATACTGGCGATGATATAGATGGAGACTGTCTGGGAGATACCTCACTCCCATACAATTCTTCTGGAAACATACAAAACGGAGGAGATTATTTGCCACTGGTTTCAGTTGATGTAGGGGAGGTGACCATCCAATACACTCTCGTCAAGGAGTCTGGAAGCACAGGCAAGAACTGGATCAGCATACCACTCACTACAACCATTACAACTGCATCCGAATTAATGGATGCGATAGGATCCAACTGCGATGCAGTAAACCGATGGAATCCGGTTACCCAACAGTCAGAGGGTTGGCTTTCAGTAATGGGCGGCATGGGCACGAACTTTGCCATAGTGCCTGGCGAAGGCTACGAAGTATCAGTTACTGCAAATACGACTTTCTCTGTCTCAGGAACCATACCCACTACACAAAGCATCAATCTCGTCAAAAAGCCTGGAAGCACAGGCAAGAATTGGGTAGGACTTCCCTATGGCACAACCACATCTAACGCATCCGAATTAATGGATGCAATAGGCTCTAACTGCGATGGAGTAAACCGATGGAATCCTGTTACCCAACAGTCAGAAGGCTGGATTTCACTATTTGGAGGCATGGGAACTAACTTCGACATCGTAATAGGCGAGGGATACGAAGTATCGGTTACAGGAGATACGACGTGGGCACCAGTTTGAATGCACGGCTTTTATCTTGTGCTGTGCATCTTTTATTTTTATTCAAAACAGTATACCGTAGAATTTTCGTTTAGTGTTTTCGACAAGATTATCGACTTATGGGACAAGCATGTAAAACACCCAATGCAGTATTTATGAAACCATAAACAATATGGGATAAATGCTATCAAAACACCCTAAAAACTTTAATAATGATTTAAACAATCATTAAAACATGAAAGACAGAAAAGTCATGAAAGTTGGATCTTCTTACATGATCACTCTACCCATGGACATCGTGAGAGGCTTCGGATGGGACGAGAACACCAGGATAAAGGTAAGGATAACTGGGCGAAAAACGATTGAGATAGAAGAGGCTTGAAAAATAGTGTTGTGGTGTTATAGGGAATTAAGTGTGGTGTTATAGGGAATTAAGGTATCTCACTCATTGTGTTTTTAAAAGAACTGCTAAAACTAAATAGATAATTTTAATAGATAACTCCCAAAATGGAAGTATATGCGATATTCATGTCAGATATAAGTAGTTAGGTGAAATTTCGAAATAGCCTTTAATTTAAGATGTTAGTTTATTTTAATATAAAATCATGAGTGGATAAGTTAAAATGAGCAAAATCCTAATATTAGGTGCTGGGGCCTCTTATGATCATGGAATTACATCGGTGGATAGACCTCCTTTGACAAAGGATTTTTTCTCTGACAGTTTAAAGAAAAAATTTGGTTCAAAGTATAACCCACTTTGGGATTATATTGAAAAATTGGAACTTTCAGAAGATTTGGAAGAGATATTTGGAAGTATTGAATCATATTCAATTTTAACTGCAGACAGATATAGAGAATCAAATATTGAAAGATTTGGTAAAGAGTTCGAATATTGCATACCTGTAGATTTTTTACGTTCTTATGTAATAGATGTCATAATATCAACTACATCATGGCTAAAAAAAGGCAAATCCTGTCCTTTTCATAATTATTTAGCAAAAGATTGGCTAAGAGATGGGGATTTGGCTATTAGTTTTAATTATGATCTTATTTTTGATATGGCATTAAAAAGAACAGGTAAGTGGCATGAAAGTTCTGGTTATGGTGCTGTTATTAGCTTGCTCGACTCGCTTGATTATAATGATTACCAAAAAAGTAGCATTTTATTACTTAAACCTCACGGAAGTCTTAATTTTGTTCGTAATAAACAAACTACAACTGGCGAAACTGAATATAAAATAGGCATATATTCTTTAGAAAAAACATTAAAGAGATTTGGGAAACCTCCCCATATAGTTCCTAATTGGATAGATACCATTTCTCAATCAAAATTGCCAAATAATTCATTTCAAAGATATATTTTTTGTTTGAGGAAAGATACAATGGGGCAAGATCCATTTTTAATTATCCCAACACCTACTAAGCCTCTTGAAGATATGACAACTGGAATTATGCAAATAGGTTGGAAGAGAATTGAGAAAGCATTAATAACAGCAACCGATTTACTATCGATTGGATTTTCTTGGAGAGATTCTTATTTTGCATCGTTTGTTCGTTCAACCATTTATAAAAGAAAACACCCATTAAATCTACATATTGTTTCTGGTAATAATACGGTAAAAAATGTTGAAAATATATTTTCTAGTTTAATTCCGTCCAAGATACAAATAAAACACGCTGGAAACACATTCGAAGAATTTATCCATAGGATATAAAGGATTAATAAATTTAGTTTATGGTACACATATCCAAGAACAAGCCCTTCTCAACGACGATATCGAGCACAGTCCTCTTGAACTTGGATCCTGAGTCCAAGAAGTATAACGTGATCTGGGAATTCAATGAGAAGATTGGGAAGTGGGCTGTGGGTTTTGAAGAGATTGAGTTAAAAAAAAAAGAGAATGGTACTGTAGAATTTTCAGTTAGTTGATCTTATGAAAAGATGAATGGTCCGAAGAGTATCATCCGTGAAATAAGTCCTCTTACCACTACATTTTTCAGCGATCTCCTTTAAGATATCACGGAAATCCCAAAGTTCAATGCCTTCTCTGTCTGCCTTGTCTTTCGCTTCTGTTGCCCAGCCCCAAGTCACGATCACTTTTGTATAATTACCCTTCTTGAAACCATATTTTTCTAATTCTGAAAGCACATACTTTGAACCGAATTTTCGCTCAATAAAATATCCTATAGTTCTCCGCTGACTAGGCTTTTCAACATTTTTCTTGAACTTCTCTTCTGAAAACTCTTTTCCCGTTAGTTTCGAATGGGGACCTGAGATAGAAACACCGCACTCAATATGATAACGTTTAACATCGTTTGTAGGTAATAATTCAACAGCTAGAAGGTCAATTTCATACTGCCCTGAACATTTAATATTTGGGATCGTAAACCAACCTTTCACATAGCGACAGTATGAATCTACAATCTTTTCTGTGGTTTCCATCTTATTGTCCTCCGTTTAGCACAATTTAGTCACAATTTCATCTAACTAATTTATATGTAAATCCTCTAAGAAGAATCTTACTATTGTTATAATATCCAATCATCGACTTGGTTGGTGAGATCAAAGCTTTTATATCAAAGCATCTACTCGGTTGTAATACCGAAAGAATACTTTTAGTTAGTCAGAGGACCAAAAAAATGGAAATAAATGACGTGGGAATAAAGCAAACAGAAATAAATGGCATGGCTTGGAAGGCATGTGATACTTTCCGAGGGGTTATCGATCCAGCAGAATATAAAAATTACATCCTAGTGATGCTGTTTCTAAAGTATCTGAGCGACATTTGGAAAGATAAATTGGCCAATTATCAGGAAAGGTATAAGGGAGATGAAACTCGTATCCAGCGGAAAATGAAAAGGGATAGGTTTACCCTTCCAGAGAAATCTAGTTTTGATTATATCTATGAAAACAGGAACGCGACCAATATCGGTGAACTCATCAACATGGTTTTGGGAAATATTGAAGAGGCCAACAAGAAGAGGTTGGAGGGCGTATTCCGAAACATTGATTTTAACTCTGAGGCAAATCTTGGACAAACGAAGGATAGAAACAGACGCCTGAAGAATCTGATTGAGGATTTTGCAAATCCAAAACTTGATCTCCGCCCATCAAGAATCGGTAACCTCGACATTATTGGTAACACATATGAATACCTGATATCACATTTTGCCAGTGACGCAGGAAAGAAAGGTGGAGAATTCTATACGCCTTCAGAGGTTTCTACGCTAATAGCGAAGTTGGTAAAGCCAAAGCCAGGAGATAGAATATGTGACCCAACCGTTGGGTCAGGCTCCCTTCTGATTAAAGTGGCCAATGAAGTAGGCGATACGAACTATTCATTGTATGGCCAGGAAAGCAACGGCAGCACTTGGGCCTTGTGTAAGATGAACATGTTCCTTCACGACATAGACGAAGCTAGGATAGAATGGGGCGACACGATCAACAATCCTAAGCTAATCCAGAATGATGCACTGATGAAGTTCAATGTCGTAGTTGCAAATCCACCGTTCTCACTCGACAAATGGGGTGCTGAGGATGCACCAAGTGATAGATTCAGGCGATTTCACAGAGGTATTCCACCAAAGAGCAAAGGAGACTATGCATTCATTACCCACATGGTCGAAACGATGGTAGAAGCTGGTGGTCGGGTGGGCGTTGTAGCTCCCCATGGTGTGTTATTCCGTGGCGGGTCTGAAGGTAAGATTAGAAGGAGATTTATCAAGGAAAATCTAATAGATGCAGTAATTGGGCTTCCACCTGCACTATTTTTTGGCACTGGCATTCCTGCCACCATCTTGGTGTTCAAGAAGGGGAGAAAAACAACTGACGTGCTACTCATCGACGCCAGCAGAGAATTCGAGAAGTACAAGAAACAAAACAAACTCAGGGACCAAGACATAGAGAAAATCATCCAGACATACAACGACTACAAAACTATTGACAAGTACGCGTACCGAGCAACACTTGAGGAAATGGAAGAAAACGACTTCAACCTTAATATACCAAGATACGTAGACACATTCGAACCAGAAGAAGAAGTAAACATCCCAGCAGTCCAAGAAAAAATTGTCCAGCTTGAGAAAGAATTAACGGATGTACGCAAAGAAATGGATAGATACCTCAAGGAACTCGGGCTATGACAAAACACATCAATGAGGAACGACTAGGCTACAAAAAGACCAAGGCAGGCTGGATACCTGAGGACTGGGATGTAAAGCCTTTAAAAGATGCAACAACTCTAATGACTAATGGATTCGTTGGTACTGCAAAAACAGCTTACACTGATGAGGAAAATGGTGTCACTTATGTTCAGGGATTTAATGTTAAACCGTTGGGTTTCGACTTTACAGGTATAAAAAAAGTGTCACAACTATTTCATAACCAGAACTCAAAGTCAGAACTGAAGACAGGCGATCTTTTAACAGTACAGACTGGAGATATTGGTGTTACTGCAATAGTGCCATCGGACCTAGAGGGAGCAAACTGTCATGCACTTATTATTACAAGATTAGACAATAAGATATTTAAACCGAACTACTATGCTCAATTTTTTAACTCTGAAATAGGAAGAAGACAGTTATTAAAAATTGAAACCGGAACTACAATGAAACACATAAATGTGAAAGATATGAGAAAGGTCATTGTCCCAGTTCCCGCCCTTTTGGAGCAACAAAAGATTGTGAAAATACTTTCAAAATGGGACACCGCCATCCAGAAGGCCGAAGCCCTTATTGAAGCCAAGCAACAGCAGAAGAAGGATCTGATGCAGCAATTGCTGGCAGGGAAGAAGCGGTTTCCTGAGTTCATACCACTAAACGGCTGTCAATATAATCAAACAAAACTTGGTCCGATACCTGATGATTGGGATGTTGTAAAAGGAAAAGAACTATTCACAAGAAAATCTAAAAAAGGAGTGGATGCAGAATTACTCGCTGTTACACAAGATCAGGGAGTGATCCCAAGAGATCTGTTAGATCGAAGAGTAGTGATGCCTGAGGGGGAAACTACTAATTATAAGCTTATTGAGCCAGGTGATTTTGTAATAAGTCTAAGATCTTTTCAAGGAGGAATTGAGTATTCAGAATACCGAGGTTTGGTCAGTCCTGCTTATACTGTATTGGAGTATGATAATAGTATTGTCAACAAAGATTATTATCGATATTATTTCAAATCGTATATCTTTATCGAGCGACTTTCCTCTGCAGTCATAGGAATACGGGATGGAAAACAAATATCTTACCCGGACTTTGAAATTCAACTTCTTCCATTACCCAGCTTCGAAGAACAAGAAAGAATTGCAGCTGTTCTAATATCTTCAGATGAGACTATTGCTCTCATGAATCTGCAACTTAATGAGCTAAAACAGCAAAAAAAAGGCCTAATGCAGCAACTCCTCACTGGCAGTATCAGAGTTAAAGTAAACAAGGATGTGAACGCATGAATGAGGGGAGGCCAGGCTACAAGGGGACCAAGATAGGCTGGATACCAGAAGAATGGGAAACAATAAATTTATTTGATGCAATACGAAAAATCAAACGAGGGCCCTCACTAGCAGTAAACAATAACAAGATTGGAATACGTTATCTAACAAGTGATAATGTATTAAACATTGGTGTAATTGACTGGACAACTGTAAAACACTTGGATAAAAAACCCTCAGAACTTAATAGCATAATTGAACTTCAAGATTTGATATTAAATTGTGTCAATAGCAAAGCACAAATAGGGAAGGTTGCTTATGTTAGTGATATACCTGAAACAACAACAGTTGGCTTCAATAATTTTGCATTACAGATTGATCAATCTATTTTCATTCCAAAATTCTTATCCCTCTTCCTTCAAAGCAAGAGAGGAAGTTGGCAAATAAAAAGGGTTGTAAAGCCAGCAATAAATCAAGCTAGTTTCAGTTCTAAAGATTTAAAGTTTATTTATGCTGTCAGACCAAAACTGACAGAACAAAAGAAAATCGCTCAAATCCTCTCCACTTGGTACACTGCCATCCAGAAGACCGAGGCTCTCATCAAGGTCAAGCAAGAGCAGAAGAAGGGGCTGATACAACAGTTGTTGACTGGGAAAAAAAGATTCTCGGGATTTGAGGATGAGTGGGATGTCTTGGCATTGGAAAACTTTCTAATGCCAACTTTAAGGCCCATTGATAAGCCCAATACGCCTTATTATGCCCTTGGAATTCGAAGCCATTGTAAGGGTTCTTTCAGAAGATACGTTGAAGATCCAAATGGCATATTTATGGACACATTATATAAGGTAAAAAACAATGATTTTATTGTAAATATTACTTTTGCATGGGAAGGTGCTGTTGCAGTTATTAAGGAAGCTGACGAAGGGTGTTTGGTCTCCCATCGTTTCCCTACTTATACATTTGATGAAAATAAATCATTACCTGATTTCTTTAAACAAGTAATATTGCAAGATTATTTTATTTACAAGCTTGGTACAATTTCGCCAGGGGGTGCAGGGCGCAATCGTGTATTAAGCAAAAAAGATTTATTAAAAATAAAATTGCAAATGCCATCAATAGAAGAGCAGCAGAAAATCGCCTCTGTCCTCTACTCTTCAGACAATAATATTGCATTACTTCAACAACAGCTTAATGAACTCAAACTCCAAAAGAAAGGCCTAATGCAACAGCTCATCACTGGCAGCATCAGGGTCAAAGTAGATAATAGAAAGAAGGTGAGCGCATGAGTGACATACCATTATTCAAGGAGGACCACATATCCCAGATACCTGCTTTGCAGCTTCTTATCAATATGGGGTATGAGTATCTTACTCCGGAAGAAGCATTGAAGGAGCGCTGTGGCAAGAGATCGAATATCATCTTGGAGGGCATATTAGCCAAGCAATTGCAGGAAATGGAAATCAACGACATCGAATACAAAGGCCACAAATACAAATTCTCCAGCTCAAACATATTCGGAGCTATTGATGCCGTCAAGAATATTCGATACGATGGTCTAGTCCAGACGAATGAGAACATTTATGATCTGCTTTCCCTGGGCAAGAGTTTTGAGGAAACATTCTTCGGTAATTCAAGGAGCTACACACTAAATTATATTGACTGGGATAAAATTGAGAATAACGTCTTCCATGTTACTGAGGAATTTTATGTTGAGACTGCAGATGGCAAGTCCACCAGGCGCCCAGACATTGTTTTGTTCGTGAACGGTATCCCTTTTGCAGTTATCGAATGTAAGAGGCCTGATATCAAAGAGCCGATGGAGGGGGCAATATCTCAACATATACGCAACCAAAAGGAAGAGCATATTCCTCGGCTGTTCATTTATCCACAATTATTGATGTCTATAAGCAAGAATGAAGCAATGGTTGGAACAGTCAGCACTGCAAGGAAATGGTGGGGTGTCTGGAAAGAGAAGGAGGATTATCAGAATTTCGAGGACGAAATACTGAGTTTGATCAACAAACCACTTCCTGTAGACGTCAAGGATAAATTATTCAGCGAGAGGTTTGAGTATGTTCGTGAGCACTTCGATTCAATGGAAGAAATTCGCCTGATTACAGAACAGGACAAGGCTGTTTATGCACTATGCAGAAAAAAACGATTGATGGAGCTGGCCCATAGATTCATTGTTTTCGATGCTGGCTATAAGAAGATTGCACGATATCAACAGTATTATGCCGTTAATAAAACGCTGGAGAGAATAAAGCACTTTGAGAGGAGTGATAAAAGGCAAGGGGGAGTAATTTGGCATACCCAGGGAAGTGGTAAATCACTGCTCATGGTTATGCTTGCCAAATCAATTGCTATTGACCCTGACATTTCAAATCCTAGGATAGTTATTGTTACAGATCGGATAAACCTTGACGATCAGATATATGATACCTTTAAACACTGTGGAAAAGAGCCTATACAAGCAAAAACAGGCTTCCATTTATTGGGATTACTGGAAAACCAGAAGAACACAATAATAACAACGGTTTTGGATAAGTTCGAGGCAGCCGTCAATAAAAGGATACCTAAGATTGACGCTAAGAATATTTTTGTGCTCGTGGACGAGAGCCACAGGAGTCAGTATGGTATATCGAATGCCATGATGGAAAGAATATTGCCAAATGCTTGCTACATTGGGTTTACTGGAACGCCATTGATGAAGAAGGAGAAAAACACAGCACAAAAGTTTGGTGGCTTCATTGATAAATATACAATAGACCAGGCTATAAAGGACAAGGCTGTTGTGCGATTATTGTACGAAGGTCGACATGTAGTTCAAGATGTTAGTAAGAAATCTATTGATTTGTGGTTTGATCGTGTTTGCAAGCCATTGACTGAAGAACAAAAAGCTGACCTCAAGAGAAAATTTAGTCGCACAGAGAAGCTCAATCAAACCGATCAGAAGATTTGTATGATGGCATATGACATTAATGAGCATTTCAAGAACAATTGGGAGGGTACAGGCTTCAAAGGTCAGATTGCCACCCCTTCAAAGGTTGCAGCACTGAAATTCAAGAAGTTTCTGGATGAAATTGGTGAGGTGTCTTCTGAGGTTCTGATATCATCGCCAGATACTAGGGAAGGGTATGATGACGTTTTCAATGCACCATCCGATGAAGTGCAGAAATTCTGGAAGTCGATGATGGACCGTTTTGGAGATGAAAAGACATACAACAGGGAAATCAAAGATGCGTTTGTTAATCACAACGAGCCGGAACTCATAATTGTTGTTGAAAAGCTGCTAACAGGCTTTGATGCGCCTAGAAATACTGTATTGTATCTTGCGAAAACCCTGAAAGAACATAGTCTTTTACAGGCGATTGCTAGAGTTAATAGAGTATATGATGGTAAGGACTATGGTTATATTATTGATTACAATGGAATCCTCAAAGAACTTGATGAGGCCCTGTCCACCTATAGCGCACTTGAAGATTTTGACGAAGAAGATTTAACAGGGACCGTAGTAAGTGTCGTTGAAGAGGTTCGTACACTTTCTCAGAAACATTCAGATTTGTGGGAAATATTCAAGAAAATAACTAATAAGAGAGATGAAGAAGAATACGAGCGATTACTAGCAGATAAGGAATTGCGACAACTTTTTTATGATAGATTGTCTGACTTCTCAAGAACGCTAGGCATTGCCTTATCAACATCATGGTTTTATGATGAGGTGGATGATGCCCAGATACAAAGATACAAGGAGGAGTTGAAATTCTTCCAGAAACTCAGGGCTTCCGTTAAAAGAAGATATGCCGAAACGATAGATTACAAGGAGTATGAACCAAAGATAAAGAAGTTACTGGATACCTATGTCACTTCTGATGAAGTAGTAAAAATTACTGAGCTAGTAGATATCTTTGAAAAAGAAAAATTTGAAGAAGAATTGGCAAGAGCGAAAGGTCATGCTGCTCGGGCAGATATGATTGCTCATAGGACTATGCGAACGATAGGGGAGAAAATGGATGAGGATCCAGTGTACTATAAAAAATTCTCGAAGCTTCTTACACAGGCAATCGAAGAATATCGACTAGGGAGACTTGAAGAGGCGGCATATTATCACACAGTCAAGGGATATATGGAATCTATACTCGATAGAAAAGGCGATGATATCCCGGAGGATCTCGAAGGGCATGAAGTGGCCAAGGCATTCTATGGTGTTGTTTTGGATGTTCTTAGTGAATCACACAAAGAAAAATCTGAACTTAAAGCTATCTCTGCAGAAATTGGACTTGGGATTGATAAGATTATCCATAAAAACACACAGGTTGATTGGCAACGCAAAGAGGAGGTTCAAAACAAAATGCTCAACGAAATAGATGATTATCTCCTTGACCACCCAGATATTGACATGACTTTGGATGATCTAGACTTGATAATGGAACGAATAATGAAGATTGCTAAGATAAGATATGCACAATGAGACAATACGAAGTAACTTTTGGAAATCGGACGATTGGGTTCTCTTTAGAGAGAAGAGAACGTAAGACAATGGAAATACGAGTTCTCCCAGATATGTCTGTGATCGTCGTAGCCCCAAACAAAGCAGATATTACAGATATCAAAGACAGGGTTGAGAGGAGAGGTGCCTGGATAATAAAAAATCAACATTTCTTTTTAAACTTCACGCCCACAGAGCCCCCTCGCAAGTTCGTAAGCGGTGAAACACAGCGGTATCTTGGTAAGCAGTATAGATTGAAAATAATACCCGATAAAAGTAACGATGTAAAGCTCAAAGGACCATTTCTTACAATTCACTCCACCAAACCCAAAGATTCATCCCACAATAGGAAACTTCTTTACGATTGGTACAGAGTGCACGCAAGACAGAAGTTTAACGCAGTTATTGATTCTAACCTAAGTAAACTGAGTAAATATGGAATTGCCCAACCAGATCTCGTTATCAGGAGAATGAAATCAAGATGGGGTAGCTGTGCAGCTAATAAAAATAAAATTCTACTTAATATTGAGTTAATAAGAACTTCATCATATTGTATTGAGTATGTTGTAATGCATGAGATGTGCCATTTGAAGCATCCAAATCACGATTATAAATTTTACGATTTTCTCACTCTAGTTATGCCAGATTGGAGGGATAGAAAAAAGAGACTTGAACAGGAGATATTACGGAAATAATTAAAGTCCATTTCTAAATATTTACCAGTAAATTCGACTCAAAATCCCCTTCTGCAAATAACTAGGGAGTGCATGAAGATAGGAGAACCTCTCATGCGAACATTTCACGTATTTTTCCAATTCCTTTCCCACCTTTAGATGTATGGGCGATTATTTTTATTTTTCCAGTTCTTTCGTCTATTTGAAATTTATTTTTATCTCTTGTTTCTAATAAGTACTTCAATTCTGTGTGGTCACATGACATTGTAAGATCAGGATTATTATGTGTGCCTCTATACAAGGATACTGCACCTCCCTTTTGAAATGTAAAATGACAACTTTCTTTTTCACTCCGAACGTTAACAAATAATGGCATAAAACTATTATAAATAGGGGCTTTTATTATTCCTGCAAGACCTGATAGTTCGCTCCTTATTCTACTCTCAGCTTCAATCCGAATCCTTGCCAACAAATTGTATAACTCATCCATTTCCATCATATCCTCTGTTGCCCTGCCAGATTTTATATAACTACTTATATGTGAACCTGCTCTAAAAAGATTCTCACTATAGTCTTACCACTCAATCATCTCCTCGATCGACAAAATTTGACCCTCAGAACTACCAATGCACTATTTATGAAACCATTAATAAAATAGCCTTTTTGCAATCATTTCAGCCTGTACTGTAGAATTTTTCGGTTGGCAGTTTCAACCAGACTGCCTAATCCAAGGGAATAAGGGCTTTCAACCACTGCATTTTCAACAGAACTGTTTATTGGAAAGACTTATGTTAACCCATATGTAGAAATTATACAAAGCCAAAAAGTTAAGTTACTTCGAAGGATATTTTTTTATAACACACCCTCAGATTTAAGAGCAGACCTAAAAGAGACACAGTAATGATAAAAGATAGGGATAACAATGGTGTACAAAGTTTTTATTAGTCATAGTACGAAGGATATGGATATTGTTCATGAGCTTTGTATTTCTTTAGAGTTTGTTGAAATCGAACCTTATGTATCGGAGTACGATCCTGAGCCAGGTGAAGAGTTATCCCAGAAAATTAAGAATAACATTGATGACAGCGAATATGTTGTTGCACTCTTAACTGATGATGGAATACGGTCACAGTGGGTTAATCACGAGATTGGATATGCAGATAAAGCAGGTAAGAAAATAATACCAATTGTAGAAGAGGGTGTAAAAGTTAGTGGTTTTCTTAAATCAAAAGAATATATACGATTCAATAGATCCGCTCCTTCTGAAGCATTTGATATAATAATGTCACGATTACAAAACCTAAAAATTGGGAAGAAAAAGAAGAAGTATGTAGTCCTAGCTGGAATCGCCGTTTTTTTCTTTGGGCTCATATTCATTTGGAGGCGGCGTTTATCAAAGAGTGAAAATAAAGAAAAAGAGCAAATCCAATCTGGTCAAGATGAAAAGAGCATAGAAGTGGACGATTAATCCAAACATCTACTCTGAGGCTGTTTTTCCCCACTCTTCCGGGGGTAATTCACTTTCAACGTCCTCCGTAAAGCAATTCTTTTGGGTATCCGAGAATTTCCCACAGCAGGATGCCGTTTCTTTTCGTGCGCTTCATAAAGAACAATAGTAATCTCTTATTTTCTTAGCCATTAACAATCTTCTTTGCGTTAAAAACGCATCGTAATTATCAATATCCATTGAAACGATGGTGTCAGGTATGCAATTCATCGTTAAATTCTCTTTAAAGGATTGGGAAGTATCTATACCGCCATATTTTAGCTCGCCGCCATGGCACTGTTCTATTAACGCATCAAAATACATCTTCGGTGCTTTATTGCCTATCTGGACATTTATCTCGGATTGCATATAAACATAGTTAGCAATCTGATTGTATTGCCATCTTTTCAATCCACTTTTCTTTAGGTAATCTCTGGGAAATACGTGATGTATGTCTCCCCTATGAGAGATTAAATCTTTCACTGTTATGTCTTTTGATAAAAAGCCTTTATCATTTGATTTTACCTGTGCAGCTAAATAAACATTGAAGTTAGGACTACTTGACACAGAAGTATTGAGATTCTGTACTAAGGCGGCATCCCAAAAAGCATCAGATAAGTCAGCATTTTCAACGCTTTTAAGATGTTCTTTAAAGTCTTTACTTGAAATGTTTTTCATATCAAAATCAAACATAGATTCTGGAGAACCAGAGTATCTGCCAGTCAGAATTGACAAAACAAACCATTTACGCACGTATGTTTCTATCTCGGTAGGATTATAGCTCTGGGATTTTAGTTTGAGATACAGAATATATGCAAAGTTTAGGGCGTTTTGTGAGCGGATAAGCTTAGGAGAAATGAACCCTGCTGATTTAATTATCATTAAGAATCTCTTGAAATTGGTCTCATTAACGAAGTTTAGTATGCCTTTTTCAAGGGTGGCAAATGATTCCTTCACTATTTCTTCTTCGTATGTCCTTGTCTCAAAATTCCTACCTGAGAGTAAACTAACCAAATCAGCTAATTTTCCTCTATTAAATTCGGATGTGAAAGCCACTCTCAATAAATCGTTATAATCAGGGTCGTATAGGTCTTCTTTTTCGTTTCGTAACCATGACATCTTTTGGAAGTAGTTTGTGATGGTAAAATCCTTGTCTACTTCAGTAATATGAGAGTAGAATTCAGGAGCAACTGCCAAATGACAGAAGTAGTCAATAAACTTTCTAAGAGTTGAGCCCCCGTATCTTTCATTCGCTGCAATTTTCGACATAGCAAAATCTGCTTGGCTCAACACAACCCCTTGTGAGTTAATTCGTATGAAAATTTCTGTTACAGTTTCGATATCCAAATCAGAATCCAACTCGATTAATCCAAGTTGTTTTTGTGTTATTTTCCTTAGATATTCTATCTTATCAAAAATGAATTTACGGTCAATATTCTCATTTTTGGAGCAATATGTTTCGACTAAATTAAATACGTCCACATCTCCAGAAGTTATTTTAGATATATCTGACAGCCAGCTACTATCTCGCTCAATGGCTGTGTTAAGCACCTCAAATTTTTCTTCTAAGGGGTTAAACGCTATTTTTATTTTCACTCTTTTATACTCTTTATTAATTACATGATCTCCCAAAATCGCAGCAGTGAGTGCCGTTACACGTTGTTGTCCGTCAATAAGGATTTTCTTACCCTCTGAGGTAGTACCATCTTTTAGTTTTACATTTGGGTTACGCCAGGCAATTAAATAACCTATCGGATATCCCTGGTATAAAGAATCCATTAAATCTCTCACCTTTGTTGCATCCCAAACAAAAGGTCTTTGAATTTCGGGTATTGCTATCTCGCCTGCCTTTACCCAAGAGAGAATCGTTTCTATCAAATGTTGATTGACTGAATACTTCTGCGTTTTCATCATTTAATCACTTTATTAGAATCAGTTTATTAAAACTTTTCTGGCACTTCTTAATCACCCATATACGTAAGCAGGAGAGATTCGTCGAACTCTCCTATCGATATATCATATTCTTGCCGATAATTATCTCTAAGTTTCTCTAGTTCCTCTTTAAGTTCTTGCGATATTTTTTTAAGTCCTTCAACTATACGGTCTATTTCGTCTATTTTAGCTTTTATATCTTCCCTATCTCTTATCTCAAGGAATACCGCCCCATACTCTCTCCAAAAATCTTGAAAATTTTCGCTTTCTGGAGCTTCACTAATATTGTTGATTATATATCTTACAAATGCTATTGGCGAATATGCTAAGGGATCCTTTGATAAAAATTTAGGATCACTTGCATCGTATCTTTTATTGTATTCTGCAATTCTCTCATGACATTTTTCTTTAAAACCAGGAGTATATATCGCTTCATCTAAATTTTTTAATTTTTCTTGTAAAATCTGACATTTATCGTCATGATTTTCTATTTTTTTCTTAAGGTCGGGGAAGTCTCTCTTGAGATCATTCAAAAGTATTTCTGGTTTTACTACTAGCTTATTTATGTTCTCTGCAAGCAAACCTTGTTGGGTCCCTATATAATATCTCTTTTTGAGTGGGCCTATTTCACTCTCTAGTTTGTGTATAAGCGGTGCGATAATATATTTCATTAATTCTACGATATAACGGCGCTTTCCCTCTTTCTCCATGATATCGGTTTGTTTGATTGCTTGATCGGCTTGTTTACTTGCTTGATATGCATAGTATGCTGTTATACCAACCAATGTGAGAACTAAGATTATATTGATAAGAGCTTCAACGCCTGGGGTAGACATGAATTCTAATATGGACATAACTTACAATCCTCAATCTGCCATAACAAGATAAGTTTTTGCTAGATATACTATGATTTCCGTTTTTGATATATGAAGTCATAAAAAAGAGAGAGGAGAGAAATTGATTTTAAAGGATAAATTAATAAATATTAAAAAATAAAGTTCACAATCGCTATAGAAAGGGTTTGAATAAATGAAGCTCGAAAAAGTTATAATAGGGTCTCTCTTTGCAACCATTTTACTTTTGTCAATATCAACTGCTGTTCAAGCACAGGAGCTTACTGAAGTTAACGTTAACGAAATTTTAGAAAAAATAGAAAACGGAGAAGATGTGTACTACGAGAATGTCAGGATAATGGGAGAGCTTAATTTAAGGGAGATAGAGCTCAAAACAGTCTCTATTGAACAAAAGACTTCGATTGGTTCAGAGGAAGAATTAAAGATTGTCCTAAGCGAAATAACGATTAGAGATTCGATATTTGAAAATAATGTCATTCTCTCAAAGGCACAATTTAAGAAACCTCTTAATTTGGGTGGTACTTCCTTTTTAGGAAAGGTTAGTTTTAACGGTTCGAATATTGAGGAAGATATAACCTTATATTCTGCGACTTTTAATGATAGAGTCGACTTCTCAGGTGCGACTTTTAATGGTAGAGTCGAATTCCTAGGTGCGACTTTTAATGATAGAGTCGACTTCTCAGGTGCGACTTTTAATGATGAAACTTTCTTCCTATCCGCGACTTTTAATTATGGCCACTTCTCGGATGCGACTTTTAATGGTAGAGTCGACTTCTTGGATGCGACTTTTAGTGGTTTCACATTCTTCGAATCCGCGACTTTTAATGATGATGCCTGCTTCGCTATTGTGACTTTTAATGGATTCGCCGAATTTCGTTCTGCGACTTTTAATGGTAGCTCTGAATTTCATTCTGCGACTTTTAATGATCCCACATCCTTCGAATCCGCGATTTTTAATAACTTAGCCGAGTTCCAGGGTGCGACTTTTAATGGTGGAGCCAACTTCAGGAGGGCGACTTTTGATAGTGGAGTCGCCTTCAATATGGCGACTTTTGATAGTGGAGTCGACTTCGAATCTGCGACTTTTAATGGTAACTCCAATTTTCGTTCTGCGACTTTTAATTATGGCCACTTTTTGGATGCAATTTTTAATGGTAGTGTCTTCTTCCATAGAGCGACTTTTAATGATGAAGCCGTCTTTGAACACGCGACTTTTAATGGTGAAACTTACTTTGAACACGCGACTTTTAATGATAATTTGATATTCAAAGATTCAGACTTCAAGGATGATGCCAACTTCTACAATGCAACTTTTAATGCTTATGCTTCATTTTCTTCAACATTTAATAAAGTTGATTTCTCAAAAACCAAATTCAATGATTTAGACCTTAGGGGAATTGATTTCGAATGCATGGAGGTTAGTTGGAGTTCTATTGAAAATGTCTTAGTTTTTGACGGACCAGCATATACCAAACTAATAAAAAATTTCAGGGAGATTGAACAATTTGATGATGCCGACGATGCGTATTTCCAATATCGAGACTTAAGTCGAGCGAACAAAGACTTGTCAATATCAAACATTGAAGAGTCAGTATCAAAAATTGAAGATACATTCTTTTGGGTTACTTGTGGTTATGGAGTGAAACCTCTTTATACCATTGGTGTTGGTGCAATAATAGTTCTTCTTTTTTCGATTTTTTATAAGGTGGGGGATGGTATCTGTAGGTTAGCAGGAAACAATGTGAGTAAAATATCTCTTTATGATGCTTTCTATTTTAGCACGATAACCTTTACTACGGTCGGCTTTGGTGATTGGTATCCAAAAGATAAATATCGTATACTTGTTATAATTGAAGGATTGCTGGGCTGGTTAACTCTTGCCTTATTTCTTATATCCTTGGTCAATGTTATGATTAGACTTTAGAGCCTTTTAAAGATATGTAAAGCGATGAGAGCAGAAAAGCAGAGAGCCATAGAGTATCTAAAGTTAAAGGTTCAAATCCCCTACCCCCCAACTCTTGGAATAACCCCCTTTCACATTTGCGTTCTCTGGCGTTTCTCTTGATAGTAAGCTACTTGATATCTGGACATAAAAAGAAATGGTTTATATCGCCTCCTACGAGGTCTTTTTCTATCTTTGTATAATTTGAGGAGGGTTTGGGAACCCACACCGAAACTTTTATGATTATTAGTATTATGATGTGATTGAAATAGAAATTTGTGCGTGTCAATGTCAGCAGTGTGAGCACGAATGGGAAATAGACGAAAGTGATTATCTAGATCATCCAGTTTTCTGCCCTGCGTGCGAAAGCAAAGAAGTGAAGATAAGTCCAAAAGAAGAGTAAAGGTATATCCTAAAAATCTTTAAAAAATGGTTTCTCTTTACTATATTTTATTTTTTCATATTCTCTTTGTATAATCTAAAAAGCCACTCTAGTCTATCATTTAGCTCTTTTAGGTCATCATCCCAAAGACTATGATTGTCCAAACCAAAAGCCTTCTCAAGGCTGATTGTGTCTTGTGTAAGTTCTCGCTTATTTAATGTCCTTTTAATGTCTCTCTGAATTGACCAAAGTCTAAACTCTTTAATAATGTTTCCTAATCCTAATCGAATTGATATGAACTCTTTTATATTCAATTTCGGTCACTTATTTCCTTTAAACATCTAACATCAAATAAACGTTATGAGTGGTTCCCTTACCATGACAGATAACATTTTTGCAATGTAATGTATATTAAGATGGTTGATAGATAAGAAACGGTATCGGATAATTGAGGTATATTAATGGTCCAGCTATGCCCGAGTTTCGTGAATGGGGAGAGGACGAAGTGTCAGAACTTGTTTTTAATCGAGGGGGCGGATATTTCTAATAAAAATGGAGAAGAAGGCGTGCTTAGGGAGTTTTTTGTCAACAAAATCCCTAGGGCGTTGTTAAGGCATTATCTCGGAGTCCGTGCAAAGTCTCCTTATGAAGGGGGATTGATAATATGGGCTTTTTAACTTCCCCTATACTTTATATTTTTGTTGACGAGTCTGGTGATCTAGGATTCTCTGAGAGATCTTCGTGTTATTTTATCCTTACAGCACTCGTCACGGTTGATCCAACGCGTGTAGGTAGGATTGTAAAAAAAGTAAGAAAAAAGGTGCTTAAGAAGAAACTTTCCGATATACCTGAACTAAAGTTCAGTCGGTCGACCGATAAAGTTAAAACTAAAATATTGGAATACCTCTCTAAGCAGGACGCGGAGATATGGTATGTCTGCCTCAGAAAAGAAATGGTTTACTCACACCTGAGAACGAAACAGAATATTATCTACAACTATCTAACAGGATTTATAGTCGAGAAAATACCAACAATGCGATCAAAATCCGTGAAAGTGAAAATAATAGTTGACAAGAGCCTTTCGAAGGTAAATAGACAACACTTCAACATGTATCTTAAAGAAAAGTATAATTTCGTGTCGTCAAATAGAGGTGAGACACCCATATCAATCGATATTGAACACAAAGATTCCCAAGCTGAACGGTGTCTTCAAGTTGTGGATTTTATCTCTGGGGCCATTTTTCATAAGTATGAGTTTAATCATCCAAAATACTACGATCTTATAAAATCAAAAATTAAAGAAGAAGTGATAAAGTGGAGGAGTTAAAGTGGTGAACCCTTCCCTACTCGCTCCCATCCCACTTACATGGGCATCTACCTTTCGGGAGGACTTACTCACCTATATACCTACCTACCTAGTAAAATATAAATCTTTCGTTCTGACCACCAGAAGTAAGGTACATGGCTGATTTTTCCGTGTGTATATGGAGCGAAACCGAGAGTAATGAGCCGATTATGTTGTTTTACACCAATCTCATCTCTTTTATTGAGAAGATAGCGATTCCAACGTCCTCACTATGCTTCCTCTTTGAATCTCATAGGCAAAATCATTCACAGAACCATAGAATAGATTGTACCATTTACCGCTGTATTTCCTATGTCCAAGGATAGAATATAATCCAGGTCCGAACCGATCACTCAGCCATTTGGCGAAGTTCTCCATCGTTGGATTTTTAAACTCAGGCAGATTTCCAGAAAAAATATGTATCCATCGTTAGCGGTTGAACACCTTTCTTCGGCGGGTGGAGATGCGTTTAATCCTTATCAATATCTTCATGCTCTTCTCAATTTTTGATTTTTTTTCTGCCTACTTTCGGGGACGAACTCAAAATCTTCAAATTTCTATTTTTGCTGACAGGTATTTATTTCTTCGCTCCTCGCAGAAATTTAAAATACGTAATATGTACCTCGGGATATGTAGCAAAAAAATGCGAGAAAGGAAGAGTGAGAAATTACGACAAGCGTTCTGGCATCCTAACATATTTTGTGTTATGTCCAGAACCTATCTTTTCCACATCTCCCTCTTCGCACATCTTGTTCAACACCCCACTAACTAAACGTTCTGATGCCCCTGTAGCCTTCTCAACATCTGCCCTGGTGAACTCTTTATTTGATTTAAGTTCCATGATATATTCTTCAACAATCTCAGATTTTGTAACAGTCCTTTAAATACTCGCTTCTGCCAACAATTTAAAATACGTAATATGTACCTCGGGTATAATTGACGGAGGGCTGACGGATGAATATTTAGTTAATTTTTCCTATTTTTCAAATCATGTTTTACACTCCTTTATAACTATACGTAGTATAGTAGTACTTTTGCGATAAAAAAAACCAGTCCATAGACGCCGTTTTAATCTGGTTATTTTTGTATTATTAAGGAGTGGTAAGATAACCGGCTCCAAAGGATAGGTCATTGCTTGTTAGCAATGTATATTTATATTAAAGGATGAAAAATTTTTAACTTCGAGGTCGCCGCCGATCTTAAGATAATAGATATATTATCTATGATAATAAGGTACGTCTACCTTATTATAATATAGTAGGTGTTGGAGCAAGAGAAAAGACCAAGAAATACTAAAAAAATACCATTTATTGAGAGAAATTTCACGTTTTGCAGCATAAAATCATGGAAAAATACCAATAATTAAACAAAAATAATGAGATAAATGGAAACCAAAAAAGTTAGTTTTACCTTCCTTATCATCTATCGATAGATATTTATCTATCCAAAAGCCCGAACTTCCGATAAAAGCGATCTCTTCATTTCTACTATATTATATAATACATATACCACATTATTGACATAATGTATTATTATTGTCTGGAAACTGGACGGTTAAGCCATAAAAAAAAGAAATAGGATACTAAAGTATCTATCTCAAGGAACCCGCACATTTAGACCCTGTTTATTTGTGTTTGTTTGTGGTTTGTGATTAGTTAGCCTATTTTTATTTTTGGGTCTGACCTACTTTTGACATTTTATCTTTCAGGTCTTCTAAACAGATCAGCCATTTCAAACCAAGTTTTATAACCGGTATGTGCTCTCGCTTGATACTAGCCTTTAGGCTATTGACAGAACAGCCCATATACACTGCTAATTTACTGACTTCAATAAAACCACTGGCTGGCAACACCAGACGGAACACTTCTGTCAGATTCTTTTGCATCTTTCACCTCCTCACTTTCTTGATCTTCTGATGCCAAAATTTCCAAAATATCTTTGATGATATCGTCATATCGATAAGAGTTAAACTCCATATCAGGAAAACTCCAAGGTTCAAAAGTAAGCTTAAGAACGTTGAACCCTTTGATTCTTTTATCACTTACCCTTTCCTCCTCTGGGATTGGGTCGCATCTTAATTCTGTGTCCTTTAGCAGGTCGTATAGCCTCCTCTCAAAAAATGGGGCCTCTGTGATAACATCAAGACCGTAAGCAAAAGCATCTTCTGTCAGATAGACTGCTATCCGTCTACTGTCCGTATCGTTTTGCACTCCTTTCTGGATATTGAGTTCTTTCTTGATCTCTCGAACTCTGTCGAAAAAGTCAATGTCGATCATTTTACTTCAATCTCCGATTTTTTTTAATTTTTTTAAACTATCCCATCACTGCACGCCGTTAAGACATCGTATAATTGCTTGGATTTTCCACTGATTTTTAAATCCGCACAAAGGATTTCATGTTGCATTTTTAGAATTTCCATTTCTGGCAACATTCTTTTTGACCTCCGGTTTCTTTTTGTGGTCGTGACCCGTACCGAGAACTTTATCTGCACAAACACCGCAGACGGTCTCGTCATAATCTGCTAGGTCAGAACCACATAAGAGACAGTGATTATCGTTTGTCATGCCTCACCGTCCCGTAGTGCGATAAATTCCTTGATAATCAAACGCCTATACTTGGCTTCGTTATACTGTGAAATATCAGGACATGCTTCAAGGCAGTATTTAACAAAGTCATCGGTGTCTTTGCCTGTGCACCCATTCAGCGCGTTGCCTGTGTGATCGCCCCTTGGCTTAAACTGGTTGACACGAGATTTCCAAACATTAGAGCTGAAAACTTCGGGTGTGATCTTTTTGATTAGTTCTGAAAGCTTACCGTTGGAGTTGTTTTGCTCTAACGGTTGACCGTCTTTATCTGTGGTCTTTTCTTCATTGGAGTTTGATTTTTCCTTATCATCTGGTGGTTTACCCTCTAGCTCTGGTTTGCCGTTATTGTTCAGGTGTCTAAATTCCTTTGGATATGTTACCAACTTAAGATATCCGAACAAATCTCTAGCTATGATGTCCTTTGTCTCTTTGACTCTTTCAGGGTCTTTCATTCCCCTATATAGTGAATTAAACGTTAGGTCTACCATAACGTTGAAAAGTTCCCCTTTCGTTAATCTCTGATAATCTTTGCTGTTCTCGATCCTTTGAAACTCTCTTATTCGATCCTCTTGTGAAACATCAATAGTGATTATAGGAGGGTTTAATTTGACAAAACCATTTAATCCACTTTGACCGTCTGGTGGTGGTGGATTGTGATCGTCTGGGGTGTCTATTTTGTGATTATATTCTTCATATCCTGAGCCATCCAAAAAATTAATACCCTTCCAGCACCTTGTTTGTTTGCCGTCAACCAGTGGGCGAAACTCTAACACTTTGGGGTCATTGTTCAGAGTTTTGGTAACTTGTGTTTTCGATAGATTGATGAGTTCGTTCCTATCACAATAGTTTTGATATGCTGTATTGAAGTCATCCTTTGTTATGTAGCCCTCTTTTTCGTAGATGGTGCACTCTGATAGGAAGCCGAGAAGTGTGTTAGTCTCACGTATCCAGGTTAATTTTAGCTCATCAGCCACTTTCGATTTGATGATGGTTTTGTTTTGAAGTATCCTATCGAGGCCATCTAAGGCATAGTTGAGCAGTCCTGACAGTTCCTCAGGTGTTGTTAATTTGTCAATGAGATGGGGGTCTGTCTTTGGGTCACCGTCTAAAAAAGTGTTTGGAAAATCTATAATGTCCCACCTTTCGATGTACGCTGTGTTAAAATCCTCGATATCTGATATTTTTGGCAGCCTATTACATGCGAATATCATTTTTGCATGATTCACGAAAGAGAATGAGCCTTTAAATTTGACCTCAGCTCTAAGCATATCTCTGCCCGTTGACTTCAAAAATTCTCCCAAATACTTTAATGGCGTTGCATCTATATCGCCGGAGATGTTGGCTAACTTACCGTAGAGTTCTGCCAAGCTCCATTTATTAAACACAATGGATTTTAGGCTGATATTCGAGATATTGTCGTGACCTAAAAATGCTGAAAGAAGATTCAGCAACACGCCCTTTCCGTTCCTACCAGATCCCTTGAGCATCACCGCTTTGGCGATGATGTATTCTTTCCACAGGCAATAGCCGACAAGCTCTTGGATCGTTGAGATATCCTGAGGATTTAGAACTTCGGATAGAAATTTCTTAATCTCAGGACAATCCGCGTCTGGATCATAGGTGACGGGAACCTTCGATAGTGAGACATAATCGGGGGTGTGTGGTGTTAGCTCTCTAGTTTTTAAATTGAAGATTCCATTCTCAACGCATACTCGATAGGGGTCTTTATCGATTTCTGAGCGTTCTATCTGCGTTGACCTCTTGATATGACCGATAGTTTCGTTTACTTCGTAATTTGTGATGTCACCGAAAGTTGCCTCTTCGCACAACCGTTTTACGATTGCCTCGCCGTTGTGGTGATAGACGCCAACACAATAATGAAATAGCTCCTCATTATCCACCATACAGATGAACGGGGGGGCCTTCCTGATGTTTTGCGATAATATGTTCATATCGAGTTTGCCTTTCTCGTTGTAAATTCCCGCTCTTAGTTCACTGAGGGGGCTTTGACCAACGTATTCGCGAGTGATGGGTTCTTTGGGGGATGTATCGGGGAGATCGTTTTCTTGGTCCCTCAACTCATACCTGATTGCATTGTCAATCATCCGTTCAAAATCGGGGGTCGGGTTATCTATGGGGGGTCTACATCTCTGATTCCATTTTAACATCCATTCAAAGGCGGTTTGTCTATCAAGACCCTCATATCGGATTAAACGGGTTGCGTATCTCATAGCAAAATCGTGTCTGTGTCCTCTCGCAACACCTCCTTTAATGTTTTTGGGGTCTATCTTTCCTTCCTTCCCAAGATAAAGATAGGGCTGAATGGCGTTAAAAAAATCTGAAAAAGCGATCTCTGCTATTGGTCTATCGTTTATAACTTCATAGGTTCCGCTGGTCTTTTTACCCGTTTTTAAATCGATAAATTTTATTTTTGATCCTGGGGCAACTACATAGTGATTCTGTGCTCGGACTTCTCCTGCTTTTTCGTCATCTTCTTGGTTGACACACAGGGGACGATTAGGAACAACACCACCTGGCACCTTGAAATACTTGTGGGGGAGCTTTCTTCTAGGCGATTGGACTGTATATGTCTCAGGCAGAATCTCGTCGAGTTTTTTTGCCATCTCTTGTTTATCTGCGTCAATTATAACAAGCTCATCACGACCTGCTATTCCAATATTTGGATGATGTGCAATAGCTTCAAGATCAAGTGGATGTTTTTGCCATTCCTTCATTTCTTTGGTGGGGGCTTTTGCATCATCTAAAATTAGACCACGTTCAAGTGACAATCCGGCTTCCTTGCATCGATGGATAATAGTGGCACGGTGGCTATTAATGGGGGGTTTAGTAACCATGATTGTGACCCCCAAATCGCTCACACTGGATTTTTAAAACACAAGATAGAGCCACGATTAAGACATTGAATTTTGTCTCTAAAACAATCGAGTCCGTCGATGTTGAAACTAATCGACCTCTGACGACTGTGGGCTGACCGCTCGGTCCTCCATCGTCGTAGACTACTTTTAAAACTTGTCCTTCAAGAGGGAGCACGTCGCTCTGTTGCATTTGCGTTCCCCCTCTGTGCTTTTGCTTTTTTAATTACCTTATCAAAGTCTGAATACCACGACGGCAGATGACCTAAGACGTTTTCGTTACTTTTTATTTTTGATTCTGACATCTTTCGCGGTCCTCCTTTTCTGAAGTTTTAAAAACCGAATCTGTATTGCCAATTGGCAATGAGAGACAGTTTTTTTTAAAAAAAACCAAAGACGAGAAGCGTCTTTTCACCCTACCCTACCCTATCCTACCTTTATATAGGGAGGTTGGTTTTTTTTAACTCCAAAAAAGGCAAAAAAGCGTCCGTCAGACCCCCGAAAGACTATGGTCACCATATCACAGTCGCAACCAATAGAACGCTAAATGCGTTTGTCGTCTCAGTCGCACTCCGTGGTGGCGTGGATGCGCCCACACCCACATCTTCTCAACCCCTCAGCGGAACCCCCCTGGGTTAACCCGCTGGGTTTCTGCTTTTTTTGCAGTTTACTAGCTTATATCAATACGATCTCCTTTTGACCGTATTTCATCACTAGTTATCCGTTATGTCACCCAGAGTATATAAAGCTTTGTCAAATTAATAATTATACTTAAAATAAGAAAAACCCCTGCCTTTATGGGTTAGACCTTAATTTTAATGTCGGACTTGGCAAATTAATAACAAAACTATTTAAATAAATAAAACCAACTATATCACATGGTGGAAACAAAATTAACAAAACCAAATAAAACCTGTGATTCTCTGAGAGTCAGCTTACCTATGGGAATAATTAAGCAATTAGGATTAAAAGAAGGCGATAAACTAGCATGGCAATTGGTAGTTAATGATGGAAAAATCGAATTAAAAGCGACACCGGTAAAAAATTAGATTATACCTATTTTTTAGCCCATATCCAAAGTGCTTTGGCTATGTTGGATATGCCTTGACCCTATTGGATTATTTTTCAAAAATGGCGTTTTTTAAAATTTTTTAAACACAGAGGAGAGAAGTATATCCATGTTATCCAACTTAATTTCTATTAATTAGTAAGTTTTAAGATTATAGTAATGATATATGTATATATTATTAATCTATGACAAAAAACATGGATATATTGGATATGTGTTGCACCACTTTGATTTTTTCACCAAAAACCGTTTTTAAAGTTGGATATAAGTTGGATATGACAAAATATCCAACTATTTAATCAATCCGAGCTCGACAATTTTTTTAGCCATAACCTCTTGGATATCTTTGTCTCTAATCAATGCGCTCATTAGATCATCTTTTGGTGTTCGTGCATTTATCTCTGCTCTCAGCTCTTCCAACTCTTGTTTAATATCTTGGTTTTCCGTTACCAATTTCTCATAACTCTCAGACGTGAGAACCCTGGTCTCAACCGATTCAATCGAAAGGAACGGAATATACCTCATATACAGCTCTCTCAATCGTTCGGGGTCAGCCATGAAATAAGCCGATCTGGTTGCATCTATTTGGTGCCCCATCAGAAAATCGACCATGAAAAGATCACAACCGTTATTTAGCAAAGTTGAATTAAAATATTTCCTGAGATTGTGAGCCCTGAAATACTGCCATTGTCCTTTATCTGACTCCATCCCCATACGCTTGGCAACGTCCCTGAACATACTCATTAAGCCCGCTGCATTGAGCTTTCGATCCTCTTCATCCAACGTTTCCAAATATTTGGAGGGTATATCTTTTTTGATAAATAAGTAGTCATTATCCGAGCGGATCCGTCTCTTCTCATAGGCTTTCATAATATCAGGGTGCCATGTCAGTTTAGGTGTTCTGTCTCTCCATGCGCTAAAGATAGAATTTACTGAAAATATAGTAAAGGATATATCC
>JBHPDI010000011.1:0-28159 GCA_042577985.1 Halobacteriota archaeon
CAGCTGGTGCCCCTAGATGATTTCGTCGAATCGGGCGATATAAAAATCCTGAAGGTCTTGAGAGGGGCTATATTATCATGAAAATTGCAGCAATTGGTGATATAAACGTCGATTTGGTCACTTCTGTAGAAAGTCTCCCAAAGAAAGGAGGACAAGTCATCACGAATGATTTTCAAATTCACTGTGGAGGTTGCGCAGCGAACTTTGCCTTTGCATGCACCAAACTAGGTGCCGATGTTAAACTTTTCGGGAATGTGAGCGACGATTTGTTTGGAAGATATATAATTAAAACTTTAGAGTTTAATAGTGTAGATATCTCCAATGTATTGCTGTCGGATGGAAAAACTGGTTCGACTGTATCAATAGTACAAGGCTCAGAGCGCAGCTTCATAACATACCGGGGTACAAACGCCACCTTTTCTATGAGAGAAGTGGATTTCAAGAAGCTCAAAGTCGATTTAACACATCTGACCTCATTTTTCCTACTTGATGCACTTCAAAGCGATTATAAAAAAAATTGTCAGCTCAGCAGATGGGTTAACATCAATTGATCCTGGTGGTGACCCATTCGGATGGCATCCTGAAAAACTAAGGCAACTCAGAGAAATATTGCCAAAAATAGATGTCTTTTTTTCAAACCTCGATGAGGCAAGAATGATAACTGGCAAGAGAAGACCACAGCAAGTTATAGAAAAGCTCCTAAAACTTGGTATCAAAATCATAGCCTTAAAAATGGGTGAAATGAGGAGCATTGTTGCAGATGGAAAAAAAAATAACAAGATTAGCAGCATTTGAAGTTAAGACTGCTGATACCACCGGTGCAGGAGACGCTTTTGATGCCGGATTTATTTTTGCATATCTAAATGGAAAAGATATAATTGAATGCACAATATTTGCGAATGCCACAGCTGCTCTAAGCATCGAAGGCATTGGCTGGTCTACTTATAGCACGCTGGAAGAAGTCAATGATTTTTTGAGAGCACATAAGGTAAAAGAGTTATAGTTATATAGCAAGTTACTTGAGTCGAGGTATTTGAATGAAGGCATGTATAATGTGCGGCGGTGAGGGTACCAGGATGAGGCCACTGACATTCGAAAGACCAAAGCCATGCATCCCGATTTTGAACAAGCCGTCGATAGGACATTTGTGTGAACAACTATCAATTAGTGGGTTCAATGAAATCGTTTTAACCTTGAAATATCTCGGAGATAAGATCGAAGAATACATAAGAGATGGATCGATTTTCGGCGTGAGAGCCAATTATGTATATGAAAAGGAAAAGCTTGGAACAGCAGGCAGCGTTAAGAATGCGGAGAACTATCTAAAGGATGAACCATTCTTGGTTGTTGGTGGAGACCATGTTCTCGATTTCGATCTTAGAGAGATGTATCGATTCCATGAAGATCACGAAGGAATGATCACCATAGGTCTTACGCCAGTAGACGACCCCCAAAAATACGGCATTGTAGATATGAACAGGGGCAACAAGATACAACGATTTATCGAAAAACCAGCACCAGATCAAATCTTTAGCAACATAGCGAATACTGGAATTTATGTGTGTAATCCAGAATTGCTGGAATGGATTCCCAGTAGAAAATACGACTTTGCAAAGGATCTGTTTCCAAGGTTACTAAAAGAAAAAGAGCCAATATATGGTTGGCTGGCAGGAGGATACTGGACAGACATCGGGGATCCAATTGAATATAGGGCTGCAACAAGATGGAAATTGGATAATTTATCGAGTGAAATTGAGGGGCAATTTTATAGCAAAAATGCAAGTTTAAACGGTCCGATGATTTTTAAACATGGGATCACAATCGGATCAAATTCATCAATCGCAGACCACGTGATAATAGGTGAAAACACAAAGATCGGAGATAACGTCTTAATCGGCCCATATACTTCTATCGGGCGGAACTGCTTAATTGGAGATTGTTCAAAGATCTTGTCATCATATGTATACGACGGCGTTCAAATCGGAAAAAGGTCATTAGTGTCTAGTGCGATAATCGACAATAACACCACCATAGGTGAAGACTGCATATTGGAAAGTGGTGTTGTCATCGGTCCAAGAGTCATAATTCAGGATGAAGTTATGGTTCATTCAGATGTTCGGATATGGCCAGAAGTCGTCCTAAGATCTGGGGGGTGTTTCGAAAAGAGTGTGACAAATGAAAAATTCGGAACCTCTGTTGAGGGATCATAGATCTATACGTGTAATCTCCTCTATCTCGTTTTTATCTATTGCAGCTTTCGTGATTACTTTCTTTCTTACAAAAACCTCTGCATTCGCCCTTAATGCCAGTGCAATACAATCGCTTGGCCTAGCATCCAGCTCTCTTTTTAAACCGTCTGTCTGGATGATTAGTCGAGCATAGTAAATGCCATCATCTAGATTATCAATTAAAACCCATTTGATCTTAGCATCCAAACAATCCAAAAGTGAAATGAAGAGATCGTGAGTCATGGGTCTGGGCGTTATTTCATGGTTTAATGCAGATTCTATAGATGTTGCCTCAGATATACCCACATATATTGGAAGAGCTTTCTCTCCATTACATAATAGAACCAGTGGAGTTGGTCCTGAAGGGGTTTCCACAATATAAACGCCTTTTACTGTAACCGAAACTAGGTCGCTCATCAGTTGCCTATAAACCCATGTGAGTATATTAATCTGTTCCACAAAATTTTAAGGCATGCTAGACTGCATGATATATGGGTGACGATGATGCGAAGGATACTGATGATCATATCACCAAGAGACTTTAGGGATGAGGAGCTTTTGGAGCCGAAAGAGATTCTCAAAAAGGCTGGATTGGAAGTAGTAGTCACAAGCGTTACCGGCGAAACATGCATTGGAATGTTTGGCACCAATGTCAAACCAGATTATGTCATTGGCGAGTTCAAGGCAATGGAGTTTGATGCAGTAGTTGTGGTTGGTGGTTCAGGCACTCCTGTACTAAACAAATATGATAAGGTCCTACAGATTCTTAGAGATGCAAAGAAACAAAACAAGATATTAGCAGCAATTTGCCTTGGACCAATTGTACTGGCCAAGGCAGGAGTGTTGAAAGGGAAAAAGGCCACAGTATTCTCTTCGGGGATCTCTAAGATTGAGGATGGCGGAGCACAATATGTCTCAGATTCTGTTGTAATTGATGGCAGAATTATCACCGCTAACGGCCCACAGAGCGCTAAGATGTTCGGAAATGCAATAGTTAGTGCATTAGATTAGGCTTCTCTCACTTCTTAATTAAATTTTTGTTTTTTACAATTTCCCTCAACTCTCTCCAACAATATTTTAAGCCTAAACATTGTCAAACCCTATATCTGGCAGTTTTTTTCCATTTGACTTGTATGTGGAGCAATTTTTTGGATAAAGACACCAAGGCACAAAGCCATATGATCCATGCATCTACGATAAGCCCAAGCAATTTGATCGTAAAGTCCTTTAGGCCATCAGAAGAACGCCACAATCGCATACTATAAGATGGAACGAGTGGGCTAGCCATGAACACGAAAAACGGGAGCATCATCGCGGAAAACCACGTTATTTTCCTACTAAATGGAATTTTTGCTCTGCAGAATTCACGAAAATATTTCAGACCCTCAAATGCTCCAGATATCCATCTAACCCTTTGATTAAAGATGTCTTTTAAAGTCATGGGAGCTTGCTCGCCAACAAGAGTATTAGCAAGAACGGCGATCTTGCCCTTTAGATAGATTTGCTGCGTAAGATCCACATCCTCGCAGATCGCAGTTTCATCAAATTTTATACTATCGAAGATTCTGGCATCAAGAACGCCTATCAATCCGTTAAACTGCTTAAATCCATCCATTTTATCAAGAAGCCTATATAGATCTGATATAAGAAGATATTCGGCTGAGATAATCTTCGATATTATACTGGCATCTGGATTCGTAACATACTTGGGTGCGCTAGCTATGACTGCACCTTCTTTTTCTAGTGAAGTAGCACACTCAACAAGAAAATTTTTATCTGGACGACTATCTACATCAAAAAATGCAATGTAATCTGCTTTTACGGTTTCCAACACATCGTTGATCGCACCCGCTTTCCTTCCCCTCGGCTTCCTGATTATAACATCGATAGGCTGATCTTGCAAGTATTTAACGCGATCGTCATCATCAAGGGAGTCAATGACATACGTTATGCGCACATCCATAGCAGGGCGCTCCAATCTTGATAAAGATTCAAATGATTTAGCTATTACATAAAGCGGCTCATGCAACGAAACTGGAACGATGACATTTAATTTCATATCAGAGGCCGAGCTGAGAAAGTATCAAGGTTGCGATATCTTCTCCCATAAAAGCATTGGCCAATATATTAAGCACGATGCCAATGATTGCCCCACTGATTAAACTATTTATCACGCGAATTTTAATGATTAAAAATGCAGCTATTACTATTAAGAATACCAGTCCTGCCCCAGAACTTAGCATCGATATAAGCTCCACAGAACCAGCTAGCAAGTCTAGGAGAAACTTAACTGCACCAACTCCCAGAAATATTCCTATGACGACTCCCACCATAGTCAACGTAGTATCCTTCATATATGAGGGGTATTACACAACCAACATATAAAATTATGTCTGATTGATAGGAGTACTACCAAATGATAATCAGTTATGACAGTGATTTTTAATTTTTTAAAAAAAATCTTTCTACATAAGTCTTGTCATGGATTATATGTATGTTTTTGAGTTTACAGAAATTTCGTATTGTATGTATGGATATATTTATGTATGTACTATAATAACCCGACCTGATCTCTCACTTGTTGGCGTAGAGGAGCAATCCCGTTTTTATTTATATAATCTACGATCCACGCGCCAAGCTCTCTTGCCGCATCCTCTCCCTGTCTCTCCAAAACCTTGTTAAGGGCATCTCTGTACATCGCTTTCTGCTGGAAAAAACCTCGGCGATCAATATTCATTTCCCCTACGAGTTTATCGATCCTTTGAATGAAATCTTCAGTCACATTCTCCTTATCAGTGACTTTCTCCTTATCAGCACCAAATAACTTCTTGATTTTACCAACAAGTTTATCGATCATCCGGATACCTCCGTTTTTCGAATTTATTTTCACTTATATTTAAATATATTTAATTGATGTTATGAGAACTTACTGGTACTTTAACATAAAAAACCTTGAGGTGGTAAGCTAATGGGCTTTTTATGTTTTAGTTTAGAATTATACTTTAATGGTTAAGAAGCATATATGGGCAGGGATATTAGAGAGATAAGTGAGATGATAAATTAGAGATTAAATTTCATTCGATCTTGAACCTTAGCAATGCTGCAATACCACCAAGGGATTGTAACCTCTGACCAGGCTCGAACTCCGTGCTAAAAACCACAATTTGACCTCTTGCAGATTCCACGTTCCTCAGAAATTGATCAACATCCTCCTTTTCTGATGTATCTCTTAGAGTTTCATCCGCCACCAGGAGCATCTCTATCGCACCATAGTTAAAAGCTCTCTGAACTTCATCCATGCCATATGCCGCTTTTCCGCCCCCTACGATCTCTTCCAGCAGGGCTTCTATTAGTTTCGCTTCTTTTGTGATGTGAGCCTCTTCTACAATTCTGTCAACGGCACCTCTCCGGAGGACTTCTTGAAAACCAGACGTGCCGACAGAAGATGTGCTCTCCAGCACGGCTTTTTCTGCAAGATCATGCTTTTTCTGTTTGAGTGAGAAGAGAAAATCCTCCTTTGTGAAACCTGGACCTGCAATGATTACTTGAGTGTCCTTTGAAATTAACTCCAGTTGATTAGCGATTTCTTCGAAAAAAATCTCTCGTGAGCCTTCCATTTTTTGAGATGAGCCTTTGATCTCCGAGGATAAATCCACACCATATTGTCGAACTATGCCAATGGATGCTTCCCCTTCCTCTATGGCAACTATCACAACTTTCGGATGAGTGGATGCTCGGACGGCTTCATTGATTCTCTTTAGCTGATCATATCTCCAGTGCTTGATGATAGAAATCTTCGTATTTGGTTCTACGTTGAGGGTATGATATGAACCGAGGTCTATGCCGTGCTCAATGGTACCCCTTACTCTAAGACGATTAGAGAATTTATGAAATTCTGTCTCAATGACAGATATACCCAATCGCACGGATTTTTTCTCGACTTTTTCTGGGCGGATTTTATCCCTAACGACTTCAACTCGCCTTTTAGTTAATGCGAATATCATGTCTCCGGGCTCTATGACGTATTTCAGATGCCAGAGATCGTCCAAAGATTCTGGAATGATAGAGATTTCACCCTCTTGTCCCTTCAAGCGATGCTTGATGATCCTCATATATCCGTAGCTCAGTGATAATAACAGATAATTGTATCGATTTATCTTTCTTCTATGATTAATTATAAAAAAAATGAAGGATGATTTAATCAACAAAAATCTAATATCTACTTTATTTTACTTTTCGGCTCTTTTTTGAGCAAGACGTCCCTTCCATGAGATTTGGATGCCGAGTATCTATCCTACGTCGTTCAAGGGAACTGCCGATGAGAATGTTGCAACCATTCGATTCTTGGACATTTTCAACGTCCTCTACATAAGTTTCAACGTGCTCTGCCTAAGAAATCTTAACCTTTGACTTTCCCGGTGGGAGAAATTTTAAGATGCAATCAGGGGAAGCTATGGATTTTATTAACATTTTATCTTGGTAATCTGCATCCTGGAAAAATATCTTTGATAGCTCCTTAGCAACTTGATTTTGATCCAAGTCTCCTGGCTCTATTTCTATGATATACTTGGACATCTGCTTTATTGCACTCGATGGGCCGCCTATCAACCTTGTCTCATCATTTATCTCGATTCCGATTGATATACCGACCGATGCCCCCATATAGTTTCTTTTACCTCTGACCATAAAACTCCCTTTTGGCAGATATTCTCCTGAGGGGGGTGACTTTGAAACCTGTTCTGGACGCACCCAGTAACAATCACCCTCATAACGTCCTGCTTTCCAGACACTGGAATAAGAAACAGCGAATTGAGCTGCCTCTGCTAGCGTTGAGCTATGAACTTCCCTCCCAGATGTCTTGATGACGACAGCAGGTGAACCATGTGCTTGTGTATGTAAGAATATATCTTGGGATTCCATATGCTTTTTGACGATTTCCTCGTTAGTGTTGGCATCTCTCCCTCCGATAACAAGAAAACCTTCTGAGGATATGAAATATCGAAATTGATCGTACCATTGTTTTTTCTGGCGAATCCTTCGCTGAGGTGCATTCTCAGGCTCAATTTTAAGTGATCTGGGTTGTTCAATCTCCTTTTTTGTTTGTTCTAACGCTCTTGAAGCACCTTCAAGCTTTTTTCTGATTTTTTTAGCTCGCTGATAGTATCTTTGGGCGTTTTGAGGGATACCCATTTTCATGTCCAGAGCGACAAGCATACCATCCAGCTCGATTGTCAGAATACCAGCGACCTCATCGATCTCCTCTTCGATTGTAGCCTTGATCTCTTTCCAAGATGAGTCTTGCCCCCTGGCATCATGAATGGATTTAAAAATTCCCTCTATTTGCTGGTATTGGGCATAGATTGCTTCTGCTTTCTTTATGCAATCCTTCTCTTCCTGCTGGAATTTTTCGATCGCATGCTCTTGAAGACTTGACTTTCGCTCTAATGTGACCAATTTTTCGTCCTTGACTGATGTAGCAATCTTTATCGCCTTTCTAGAAAAGAACTCATCCAATGCTTCATTCAAAGAGTTAAAGTATACTTTCTCATGGTCCGCATACTGGCACAACTCAAATGAGAGTACATCTATCTCCTCTCCTTTTTCAGAGACTATGTGAGGCTTTAATTTGCCAGAGGAAATTGGCTCAAATAACTTGGACATTGCACTATGAATTTTCTGAAGCTGTTCTCCTGGCATATCTCTAGCAGAAATATTTTTATCCACTCCTGCGAGAATACAGACCTCCTCTGCATAGAGACCCCCCAGGTTTAGCCTGGATGCAAGAGTACTAACTAGATTCTTATCAGATTCTTCAAACAAAGCGTGCAGCTCGATTTCAGTTATATCGATCGGATTCTTCTGGAGTGGTGGAAACGCATATTGTTCACCTCGCCGCACCTCCCTACTACGCAAACTCATCGTCGTCAAGGGCAGTATTATCTTACGGTCTTCGCTCAGTAATATTATATTTCCCCTGGGAAGCAGCTCTATCATCAATATTCTCTCCACTCCACCTCGTTGGACATGTATCTCGATTACTCGGTCGAAATCATACTGATCTATCGATGTTATTCGCCCACCCTTCAAGTGCTTTCTAAGTAACATCGAGTAACTTGGAGCGATCTTCAAGCTAGGGCGGGGATATTTGGTTAGATACATCATCCTACCCGCTTTTATCAATAGGTCATGGCGATCCCTAGCGACGTACATCTTTAGCCGAATCTCGTCTTCTTGTTGATAGGCCTTGTCCAATTTTGCGTCGATCAATATCTGCAGTTCTGTTACAATTACTGCTACGTCCACGCTCGTCATTTTGTCTTTCATGGCACCTCAATTATGGATATATTATGTTCGTCCAATTATGAACACATTATATATACGTAAGCGTAAAAGTTAACATAAGTCTTAATAACATATGATGGAGGCCCAGCGTGAGCAAAGCAGATTTTCCAAAAATACCAGAGAAGACCGAAGAAGAGAGAAAGAAAGAATATATAGGCGGCATCAAGAAAACAGCCATATCAGGCATCTTTGGAATTTTTGCCGGCATCATATCCTTTTATTTGGCCGGAGAAGGACAAGTCAGAGCGGGTTTTGGGTTTACGGTCCTAGCTTTTGCGATATTAATTCAAAAATACATTTATCCATTGATTAACGTTACAGGAGATCTTAAGCCAAAGGATTGGTTCTATATAGGATTTATGACCTTATCATTTTGGTTGGTTAGCTGGACCCT
Organism: Halobacteriota archaeon; assembly: GCA_042577985.1. Taxonomy (GTDB): domain Archaea; phylum Halobacteriota; class UBA148; order UBA148; family UBA148; genus UBA148. Next base: position 8,965 of record JBHPDI010000011.1, read on the forward strand.
ATTGTTAAACTGATTCTTGGGATACTCATGAGGATTGCGATTATAGACCAAGATCGATGTCAACCTCGAAAATGCACCCATGAGTGTCAGAGATTTTGCCCCAGAGTTCGGACGGGAGACGACACCGTAACCCTAGGCGATGACGGAAAACCCGTTATATCCGAAGAACTGTGCGTTGGATGTGGCATATGCATCAAGAAGTGTCCATTTAGCGCAATCTCGATCATCCGACTGCAAGAGGAACTTAAGGAAAGGGAAACGCATAGATACGGATCAAATGGTTTCGCCCTATATGGATTGCCCATACCACAAGAGGGTAGTATCATCGGTATATTGGGTCAAAATGGTATTGGAAAAACCACTGCTATACAGATATTAGCTGGGAACCTAAAACCAAATTTAGGGGATAAGGAACTACCATGGGATGAAATTATCTCTCATTACAAAGGATCGGTACTACAAGAATATATAAGAAGGATTTCCAAAGGTGAGATTCGAGTTTCACAAAAATCACAGCGCATAGATTTGATTGCAAATAGAGAAAGTTTTGTCCATGAGTTGTTACCAAACGAGCGGAAGATAAATAATCTGATGGTTCGGCTAGATATCGATCACATACTAGACAGGAGAATCGACGATGTCAGCGGAGGAGAACTGCAGAGGATTGCTATAGCGAGGTGCATAAGCAAGGACGCTGATTTCTACTTCTTTGATGAAATTACACCATACTTGGACATACACCAGCGCATCAAAGCAGCCAATCTAATTCGAGAGGTTTCCAAGGAGAGCACAGTAGTAATCGTTGAGCACGATCTTGCCATTTTGGACCTGCTGGCTGATGCAGTGCACATCGTATATGGAACCCCAGGAGTATACGGCGTAATCACACATCCGAAAGGAGTTAGAGTGGGCATCAATGAGTACCTGCGAGGATTTTTACCGGAGGAGAACGTCAGGATTCGTAACGAAGAGATCAAATTCGAAGTCCATGCACCAAGGGTACAAAAAGAAGCTTTTATACTTGCAAAATTTGATGGGTTTAGAAAGAAATACCCCGATTTCACACTAGATGTAGAGGGAGGAGATATTCTAAGAGGAGGGGTTATGGGTATCGTAGGTCCAAATGCCACGGGGAAGACAACATTCTCTAAAATACTTGCTGGATTGATCAAGCCAGATGTTGGCAACATAAATCTGGACCTAAAGATATCATACAAGCCACAATACATCAAAGGATACCGAGATATAAGAGTTGATCAACTACTTCGTTCTATAACGGATCGATTTGATTCCAGTTACTACAAAACTGAAATCAACAGACCACTTCAGCTTGAGCGTTTATTAGATCGGAATATAGCGGACCTAAGCGGTGGAGAATTACAGAGGGTGGCAATAGCGGCTTGTTTGAGCATGAGTGCAGACCTTTATATCCTGGATGAGCCAAGTGCGCACTTGGATATAGAACAAAGGGCATTGTCAACCAGTATGATACGTCGATTTGCGGAAAACAATAATGTAAGTGTTCTGGTCGTTGATCACGATATTTATATGATAGATCTCCTAAGCGATGGTTTGATGGTTTTTGAGGGTGAGCCGGGGGTACACGGAAATGCCCTTGGTCCCTTTGAAATGCGTGAGGGTATGAATTGCTTCCTAAAGAAGGTGGAAATCACATTCAGGAGAGATGAAGAGAGTAAGAGACCGAGGGTAAATAAAATTGGATCAAAGCTGGACAGGGAGCAAAAAGCAAAGGGCGAGTATTATTACCAAAATTTATGATAAAAAAAATAAACTTGCTTTAGAGAATACTTGGATAATATCGATTTTAAGTCAATAGTCTACCAAAGATACATTACTTACAATTAAATTATCATCTTAGTTGATAGTGACATCTACAAGTGTCATTGGTCTTTTCTTAAGATAATATTTCAATTGAATATCGTCATTTAAAGGTCAGCAAAACCACCTATGTGACATTAAAAATCTTTTCGCTAAGCTCATCTATATGATAGACATTAAAGTCTTGATCTCAATAGTTTCTGAATTCGAGAGAATTACAATACTTTGGTAGAAGGCAACAATTTCGTAGCTGATCCATTGTAATCATTTTGACAGTCCAAAAAATTCTCGAATATCGTTATTGGGACATTACTTACGATCTTTAAAACCTTGGAGGTTGACGACTGAGTTAGTTAAGTTAAGTTAAGTTAGTCGATTCATTTGAATTGGTTTTACATACTTCACATATCCCTCCGTTGCCGTAGTACTCAAATATGTCAATCCACTTCGTGCAACAATCACAGTGCATTAGTTGAACACCTCCTAGTTTTTTGCTAACTTTCATTGCATCTTGGATATATACCTATTGGTTATTGATGATGAACTGTGAACTTGGAAGAAAATTGAAAAAAATAATTTCAAACCCTAATATTTCCTTGGAGAAATTAAAGGATATAAAAACTATTATTAATGAATGTTCTATTAAACAAGTATGATGAGGTCACCCTTAGAATGGATATACTTATTATTTTTTGTAGAGAGATACCCTAGTATAATCTGGACCTATCCTCTTTTTTGTTGGTTATATGTTTATTATTATCTTGATAGATCCATAATTTCTTTTTGTTTTTTAGTTATTTCAGCAATATTCGCCCCTCTTCATATGGTTTTATCAAAGGATATCAATAGAAGATGGAGACATAAAATAAAAGATAAAAATATCAGCATTTCGCAAGTTATAGAAAGTGGAAGGAAACACCTACCAACAGTCTTAGTCTCGGTATCAATCTTTTTTACATATATTTCTGGTATAATCGGATTATTTTATTTGGCAAAATCTTCAAGCGAATATGCAAGTTTTATTGTTATTGCTATCTTGGGCATAGCTGGTTTAATATTTCTGTTTGGATCTTATTTTATGCGAGAGAAAGAGGAAAAATAACTAATTCCCTAAACCAAAATATAATACAAACCAACAGAAACCAACGCTCCTGCTGCCGTTGCAAATAGGTTAACGGTGCTATTTGTCAAATAACCTCTATTCTCCAAAGTAGCGCCGAGCAAGCTATCCATATTGGTGCCTATGAACCCCCCAAAAATTATGATAGGCAACACATGAAGTCCCGCCATACCCATAGATATCGCAAGTATTCCTATCACAGCTGAGCCAACTATTGAAGCCATTTCGCCCAGAACAGATATGGCGCCATTTGTTCCGGCAGGTACCTTTTTGAAGTTCATTATCTCCACGGGCTGAACTTTAGATGTCTCACCTATCTCACTTGCGAGAGTATCTCCTGTCGCTGTAGCAATCGCTCCCAGATAGCCTATAAGGAATACGGGGTTGCCAAAAACGCCTCCTGCAACAGCCAAAATCAAAGCGACAAGTCCGTTTCCGAAAACGTTCCGGTATCCGCGAGCTCCGCCCTCTGGCTCGGCAATTCCTAGTGATTGTTTATATCCATACTTATATTTCGTGAACGCGCCACCAAGAACTAAAAAGACGAAGAGGATCGTAAACCATCTTATATCCCCGAAGATGATGATCAAAACCCCCAAAAGAACTCCGCCCAATGCGCCTGTGATGTCTGCGATGTTCACCTTGTATGAGATGTAACCAATTGACAACATGAGCGCTAACACTAGTATAAGATAGCTGGAAGGAACCCAATATCCAAAACCTGCAAATAACCACATTGCCATCGCAGACCCAAGTGGTACAGTTATATCCTCATTTGAATGTGGAATCGACTCCAACAGCGCTCCTGTGATCGCACCTATTACAGCCAAGAAGAACATGAACTGATAAGGAGATGAGATAAAAACATTCATAAATGATATTATCCAGCTGCCGATGAAAAAAGCAAAAATCACTCCCAATAAAAGGAATGTAACACTACCTTGGATCGTTTTTCGTTGGGTGATGAGATCTCTTGTCACCCTATTGAACGTGAAGATGGCAACGGATGCCCCCAGAAGATATATCGGAAAATTTAACAGCCAGGATAGAACTACAAGAATTAAAACAGCGAAACAGATGTGTGCTGAAATTCTATTTTTTTGCGCGATGAATGCAAATATGATTGTAACAGCTAAAACGATGAGCATTAGTTGCCATATTACTAGAAATGGAAGCAATAGGGCAACACAGCCAAATAAGGTCCGTAACACCTTATTCCTCTGCGATAATTCTACATAAGGTTCCAAATCCGTCAGCCTCTACAATATCTTCAGTGATATATGCAAAATATTTTATCCTTAGTACTTATAGTTGAGTTAACCAAGATGAAAGAGATCGTTTTAACCCTGTATGAAAAAAGGATGATCAGCCAGATCGAAAAGGAAGAGTTACCAAAGCATATTATACTCGTCATTGCAGAAGATGATTTGCAAACCAACGAGGCATTTGATAAGCTAAAGGAATTTGTTTCTTGGTGTTCTGAGATTAAAATAACCCAGATTACCATTTACATCAGTGTGATAGATGCTGAAGAACTTAGCAAGACGATTTGCTCAAATTCAACGAAACTATTGATTGAAAAGATGTCAGGTATTACGGCGGATGTAACGATCTACACAGAATCTGAGAAGATAGAAGTAAAAAAAGATGGATGCGACCTAATGGTGGATATTTCTATCGGTTTTGGAGGGAAATATGAGCTCACCAACGCTATTAAGCAGATTATGTTAAAGGTCGAGAAAGGCGAGTTGAGACCTGAGGACATAGATGAGAAGACGATTGAATCGCATCTGATTTTCAAATCAGAGCCAGACCTGATAATCAAAACCAGAGGAGAACGGCTGACGAATTTCCTGATATGGCAAGCCGTGTACTCGGAGCTATATTTCACAGATGTGAACTGGCTGGGTTTTAGAAAAATAGATTTGCTAAGAGCTGTGCGAGACTATCAGAAACGACAAAGAAGGTTTGGCGGATAGTTACTCTGCCTTATATCTTTATATCTCTCAGTATCCTTACAACATCGCTTCTGGTGACCCCAAGTGCACGCTTGGATGACTCGATGATTTCCTCAAGCTCAAACTTACTAGATTCCTTAAGCAAAGAAATTGCTCTAAATAAGGTGTTATTTCTCCTCTCTTTTTCCCTCGTCTGATACGTGCGAATCGCACGCAAGAAGTCTATCTTGCGAAACTCAGGCCAATATGGTGCACAGAAATATGCTGCACATTCGTTACCGCTTGCTTGCCAAGGAAGGAAGTTTGACATTCTTTTTTCCCCCCCTGTGCGAATGATCAAATCCACATTCGTTGGCGAGCCATTTGAATATAGATAAGTAGATATCGTATCTTGGTCTATGTCTTTTGCTTTTAGCGCACCAATCTCTACCTTTTTCGTAATCGCATTCACCGCATCCAAAAGTTCCCATCTTCCACTATAGGCCAATGCTACGTTTAGACAAAACTCATCATATTGTTGAGTAATTCGTTCTGCCCTCTTAGCAGCCAATCTCACATCCTGAGGTAAAAGATCTACGTTGCCTATCACACGGACTTGCATTTTATCGCGGTGAACTCGTTCATCAACGCATATTTCATCGAATTTTTGTTTGAATAGTGTGAAGAGCGGTATGCGCTCTATATAAGGTCTGTTGAAATTCTCTGTGGAGAGAGCATAGATGGTTAGCTGCCTGATGCCTAGTTCTAGACACCAATCCATTACCTTCTCAGTTGTGTTGGCACCATAGAAGTGTCCATAGTAGCTTGGCTTGTCTAGCTTGGCTGCATATCTTCGATTTCCATCCTGGATGATTGCAATATGCGATGGAAGTGGATTTCCCGTGATTTCTTTGGTAAGTAGATACTCGTATCCTGCATATATGGTGTTTGCAATTTTTTTGAACATTCGACTACCACTAGTAGTTATCCAAAACAGATTTGACTATGTCTCTATGCTCATCTTTCAGGGAATAAACGTTATGCTCGCCTGTTACATCAATAGAAAGAATACCTAACTTGGTGTTCATCAAGCCCACCATGGCAGATATTCCCCTATAGCTTACATCAAATCCATTTTCCACCAAATAGTTATGGACATCCTCTGTCGTATAGGGATTATCTTGTAAGAACAAAGATATAACTGCCTTTCGTATCCCCTTCTCATCTCGCCCTAGATAGCCTTTGAGCCTTTCCTTGATTTTATTACCCAGATTCATTGTGTAACCTTTGGAATACGCATTAATATCTTTATGCAAAGATGATAAAGCTATTCTTTCAATTGTATATCAACCAATAGTTTACGCTTTTGATGCCTCACTGAGACGCTTCCTAACAAAATTACCATCAAGAGATATGAGGAACCAACCTGCCCTAGGACCAGATGATTTTCCCAATATTGCAACATAGATAGCTTTGAACACATCACTAGAATCTATGCCTGCTTCTTCAGCTACCTCGTAGATTTTATTATGTAATTCCTCTGCGGTTTTTTTGAATCTAATTTCATCCGCAAGAATTCCCAAGGCGTGTCTCTGTTTCTGAGATAGTTTTTTTACTTCAACAGGCAGAGTTTCCTGCACGTTGAATTTAACAAAGGTTGGTGCAAATCTGCTTAACCAATTTTTGGCATTGATAGAGCGCTGCTTTACATCATCGATATCGCTGACAACGTAGCCACTGCGCTTCAGCACCTCGAGGATCTCATCGAAGTCCTGAGAGATTTGCACGATAGTGACCATATGTCGAAAGGGAATTGGTCCCCCATGAACTCGATCGTATTCATCTATCAGATTTAGCAACGGCAACCCGGGGTCAAAATCGATGTGTTTTTCGGGCTTTGTCCTAAGGAAAAGATGCATCAGCACATCTGGTGGGAGTACGTCCAACATTTCTTGGATAGAGATGAGAGTTCCGGTGGATGATGACATCGTGCCCTTACCTTTAAGAAATATGTGCTCAAAAGGGATAGGGTATGGTGGCTCATGATCATATACCTTCTTTGAGATGTACACACCTGTATCATAGGATCCTCCTGCAACAGCATGATCTTTTCCAAAAGGCTCTGCGGTGATGTCAAGCATTTTCCACCTTGCAGGCCAGTCTACTCGCCAAGTTAGTTTCCCTTCGCCTTTTGAAAAGTCAGCAACTCCGTGATGACCGCACATACATTCGTAGTCAACAGTATTTCCCACATAACCCTTAATAATGGCATCAGTAATCCTGCCGCATTGTTCGCATAAAGGATTGAACGGACTCCAACTTGAGGGAATAGATGTACCTGCTACTTTGGCTAGTATTTTTGCAATGCTGTCTCTATGCTCAAGCGCTGTTTTTATGAGATCAGTATAGATTCCGCTTTTATACATATCATCTGCCCTATATACCTCGGTTTCAATCCCCAATCTTTCAAGCGACTTCAAAAAGGGTTTAAGAAAATGTTCCGCGTAATTAGAGCAACAACCTTCCGGATCAGGTATTTCTGAGAGTGGCTTGCAGATGTGCTCCTCATAGACTTCTGGGAGGAATGGATATAATCTGCGGAGTGGATCGTAAGTGTCTGCAATATAGATCAATCGAGCGTCTGCACCATGATCTCTCAGCACACGAAATACTGCATTGGCAATAGCTACCTCTCGCAGATTTCCAATATGGATCGGACCTGAAGGAGTTATACCAGTCGCCAAAACGTGCCTATCCCCTCTTTTCAACACATCCTCGGCTATCACATCCGCCCAGTGAACGGTATCGATCATTGAGAATAACTAATCACTAAAACAGATAAATCTTTACGTTCTACCGCAGACTTTATGGTTGTATTGGATTATTATACAAAGAGAATATCATGCCAGAGTCTACAATTAAAGTTGAGAATGTAGTTGCAAATGCCAGATTTGCCGACAAATTCGATCTGACATTGATCGAGTCAAAGCTTGAGGGTGCAGTTTATGATAAAAGTAAATTTCCCGGTCTTGTTTATCGCTTAAAGCAACCAAAGGCTGCTTTTCTGATCTTTAGTACAGGTAAGATCGTTTGTACAGGTGTTAAGAGCGTAGATGATGTAAAAACGGTAATAAATAAGGTAGCAAAAGAGCTGGATTCTATGGGAATGTCCGTTGAAAAAAATCCAGAGTTTATCATCCAGAACATCGTTGCATCTGCTGATCTGAAGTCTGAGCTTAACTTAAATGCGATAGCCATCGGACTGGGATTAGAGAACATCGAATATGAGCCAGAGCAGTTTCCTGGATTGGTTTACAGAATAAAAGATCCCAAAATAGTCGTACTTGTATTCGGTTCAGGCAAACTGGTGGTAACAGGGGGTAAAACCTTAGACGATTGCGAAAAAGGAGTAGAGATAGTAAGAAGCCAGATAGAGTGTTTAGGGTTGCTCTAATCCGGTCTACAAAGTGGTTGATGCATCGATCCCTTTTTAAATTTGTACTTCAAGAACTGATTTAAACAAGATAGATGTCCTTAATAAATGTGGCGTATAAAGAAGAGGATATAAAATGATTGCCAGATTACGAAATTACTTTATCGCTGGTTTAGTTGTCTTGGTACCTTTATTAGCAACGCTGTATATAGTGTGGTTTTTGTTTGATTTCCTGGATAGCATATTGCGACCTTTAGTGATAAGGATTTTTGGATACCCTGTTATTGGTTTGAGCCTTGCAATTATGTTACTGTTAGTTTTACTGGTGGGGTCAATCGTAAGTCATGCCTTAGGGAGAAGATGGGTTGAATTTTTTGAAAGAATTTTATGTAAAATTCCCCTGGTGAGGGTGATTCATTCGTCCATAAAACAAGCAAGTGCTGCTTTGCTCATGCAAAAAGAAGAATTTAAAAGAGTGGTTTTGATAGAATATCCTCGAAAAGGCATATATGTAATAGGTTTTGTAGCAGGTGGCAGCGCAGAAGAAATTCAAGAAAAAACTGCAGAGCACACCCTGAACGTATTTGTACCAACCGCACCCAATCCCACCTCTGGATTTTTAGTGATGATTCCTGAAAAAGATGTTATCCCATTAGAAATGAGCATTGAGGATGGATTAAAAATGATAGTCACCGGAGGATTGGTGACTCCTAATAATAAAATTGAGAATGACACACAGTAACACCTTTTCTAGTTCAATGGAAAGTAGTTGCAGTTCTCTGTAAGGTCACGGATGAGATGATTTGCACCATAAAACGCCGCAAGATAGATTTCTACATTTAAGACTGGCATTGGTTTATGGCACAGACCCAAAAATGCAAAATAGAGTTAGTTATGAAGTCTATTTTGCCATGTCTTACTACTCTTTCTTCTGGAATAACCTGGCATGCAATCCGTTAATCGCCATTTTGACGATCTGGCTCTTGCTCAGATCTATCTTCAACTCTGGTATTTCTGACGTTATTCCCTTCTTCAACCGATCCGTAATTGCATTAAGCTTCTGCTCTTCCTCATCGCCTAGATATATTGTAAGTTTACCCAACTTAACACCTCTATTATAAGTTATGTAGGTTTTAACATATAAGTAAGTTTTGGTCTATGTAACTTTGCCCCCATTCTAGCGTTTGCCCACAAAGTCTAAACGATTAGAAGTCAAGTTTGGATTGTTTCGGATCCATTTGTGGTATTGACCAACAGTTTAAGCAGATGTTAGGGGCTGTTAGAGAACCTAGAAATCTGGTGCTATTATGGTATTTCTTATAGTATTTTTCGTCTTTCGGAACAATTCGCCCACAAAAGGAGCACGTAACACCTCTCTTTGACGTTTTAAGTTCGTATTGTTCTTTTTTGATTCTCATTTTATCCAAGCCCCTTAATTGCACATTTTTTCGCTACTGTTCCAAAATATTTTATAGCTCTGCTCTTTCTCCGGGATTTAGAATTAATACTCTATCCTCTAGATTACATTCTTTTGTTATTTTTGCTAGTCTTTCCGGTGGCTCAGTAATTGGTTCAAAGGAAAGTCCAAATGTCCCCCAATGCATCGGTATCATCTTCTTTGCCTTTAGAAGTGCCATTGCCTGAATAGCATCTTCTGGACTAAGATGGTGCCTCCTAAATGACCTAGGTGAATACGCACCGATAGGAAGGATGGCCAAATCAATTTCAAACTTTTTACCTATTTCCTCAAAATCGTTTTGAAGTCCTGTGTCGCCAGCGAAATACACGACTGGCTTTCCTTTGACGACATATCCTTGATAATCGTTCCTTAGAATCCAAGGAGGTCGACCAGAAAAATGGAAAGCGGGTACGGCTATGATTTCTGCCTTACCTATTTTTGTAGCCCCCCACCAAGATAAGGTTCTAATGTCAGAGTATCCAAGTCTTGCAATGATCTTTCTCAAGCTTTTGGAAACAATTATTGGAATATATTTTGGAAACTTTTTGAGGGTGGGAACATCAAGATGATCGTAATGTCCATGAGATATAAGTATTGAATCAATTGGTGGTAAGTCTTCAACACTTGTATCCAAAGGAACCTTTCTCCTGCTAAAGAAACGTGCGATCCTATTACTGAATATGGGGTCTGTAATAAATCTGAAATCCTTCGATTCGACGATTACAGTAGAATGACCTATATAAGTGATAAATACAGATGGATCTTTTTCACTTATTTTCACTTCCTCTTGACCGGAGTTAGTCCTATTATTCATATATTCCATAAAATACCTAATCGACTCTAATGGAAATCAGAATCATACTCAATCCTTAGTTTTACAATGATAACATGATTACCTGAGATTAAAAATACTTGAAGCTTGGCTGGCTAAGACCTTCCTGAAAAGACCCGTCTTCTGATGGCTGGATCTCTGGATGCTATCTCATTAAGAGCTTTCTCAAAACTTTGATCCTCACATAGAACATAATCCAGATAAACGCCTGTTCTTCCAGTAAGTGATCTTCTCCTTAGAACTCGAATGCGTTCTTCAATGGTGTCTTGGCATACGCCGATGAGTTTGGCAACATGCTCCAGAGATAATTCGCTGAGAGGTGTCTCAATATGCCCATCAGAAGTGGGCTCAATTAGCATCAAACGTTTGTCGGCGCCAGCTGCCCTATAATCAATATCTTCAAGTCCTAGCTGACCTCCGAATCGATAGAATTCTGTCTCCCTCCTTTTAGGAGCGGCGAGCGGAAATGTAACCATTGTTTTTTCACCTAGCAGAATGTGTGCCTTTGGCAAATTACAAGGCGTCGCCTGCACAATCTTTCGCTGAAGTATGACGTACGGGCTCAACGCAATTTCCATCCGAAATGACTGAGTAATCTGTGGAACGAAGATGTCTATATCGCTGGAGGCAGATACGTCTCCTCTCGCAACGCTGCCATGAACGATGCTTTCGATGTTTGCTTTATCTAAAGATGTCATCAAACTTTTTGTCCTATCCCGCATTCGCTTTAGGATATTCCATCTTTCTTGATCGTAAAAAACCGTTTTACGATATCCCATTTCTGCCGGCTTCCTCCTCATCTTACCTCTCTTTCAATCCAAGCCAAATATTCATCAGAGCCATCTATGACAAGCGAGATTATACATGGGATATCATAGCTATGCAATTCTTTTACACGCTGTTCTATTTTTTTCACCTTCTCAGTCGTCGTCTTTACGAGCAGCACAACTTCTTCACTTTCCTGTAAACCGTCCCAATGATATATCGATGTTATTGGAAATATGTTTGCACAGGCAACCAATCGCTCCTTGACCAATGTTCTCCCAATAAACTTGGCTTCGTCCAAACCGCTCGTAGTTATATATACCACCGAGAACAATTTAAGTCACCAAATTTACATAGTAAAGGGCAATATAAATGTATATTGATTTCTTATCACCATGGGGTATCATTGCACTAGTGCTCATAGGGTGGGGTGTATTGATAACACTTCACAAGAGAGAGTTGCTACCACAAAAATTCGAAGTTTCTGGCCCAATGTTGCTTTGGCGTACTGATCATGGGAAGGATACCATAGCATACATAGCACATAGGTTCAGACCTTTTTGGAAAAAAGCGGGGATTCTATGTATTATAGTCTCAACGATAATGATGATCTTCACATCGATATACATAATTGCAACTGCGATCTTGTTAATCAAATATCCACAAATCATACCTACTGACGTTGGTGCGAGGGAAACTGTACTCTTTCCGGGTTTGGCTCTTCCAATTACATACGGATTGATCGCACTCGCCATCGCTATAATAGTTCATGAGTTTTCACACGGAATATTGTCAGAGGCAGAGGATATGAAGATAAAGTCGCTTGGACTTGCTGTCCTTGCGATCCTACCTGCAGCTTTTGTAGAACCCGACGAAGAAGAGGTCAAGAAGGCAACATCAAAATCAAGGATGAAAATGTTCTCTGCAGGACCGACGGCAAACATCCTGGTGTTTGTCATATCACTCCTTATGTTCACCTATGTATTACTGCCACTTTTCGCGCCAAATGCAGAAGGAGTGGGCATAGCAGAGACCATTGAAGGATTTCCTGCCAAAGAGGTAGGCATGGCAAAAGGCGAAATAATCACTCACGTCGATGATACGAGAGTAAAGGATGTCAGAGAATTTCAGGAAGAAATGATGAAAAATAGACCCGGGGACGATGTCTTAATAAAAACGGATAGGGGCACATATGAAATATATCTGAAAAGTCATCCTGACGATTCGAACAAGGCATTTTTAGGGGTTAGCCTTTTTGCTGTCACCGAAGGTTATGATGCCTTAAAGGACCCCATCGGATTCATACTTCCGCAGTCAGGAGCCATGTTAAAGCCAATACTGGGTTCTGGTTTCTATGGATCAAATCTGGCGCATCCAGAATACATGCTCATGATAATACAACTCGTATTTTGGACAGGTCTTCTTAATTTCTGGCTGGGCGCGCTAAATCTGTTACCAGCAAAGCCGTTTGATGGCGGTAGATTAATGGAAGAATATGTAAGAGCTGTAGCCAAAAGAAACGTAGATTTGATTTCAAATGTCATCAGTGCAGTATTCATTTCATTGTACGTTGGCTCGTTTCTAATAATTATTCTGTATTGAGTTGATTATTTTTATTAATGATTCTGATTAGTATCCACAATCATTGGACTGATTTTTGGAGGATATGGTGGATAGTCGTCTAATTGCTTGATAAAGAATGAATAATGTTAGGCAAAAATGACTTCAGATTTACATAGATTGTTTTTCTATGCATTATGCCTCATTCAGCTCATTTAGATAGGTGATTAACATGGATTTTCAAAGGATTTATTAAACATATATACGCAAGATAACCTTGTACAACCAATATATAAGAATCATAATAGATTTTAATCAAAGATTAAAGACTTCATTGACCACATATAAGAAAAATTAGTATATTGAAGTTATACTTCACAGAAATTGATTTGAAAGAGATAAAAAAAGTGGAAAGTTGAAAAACTTTTGAGATGTAGTGCGGTTACAAATATTGAATGCAATGATTGTAACTACGTCTGCTATCTTCTCTCCGCTAGAGATCTCAAAAAATTGAGGAACGATGTTCTAAAAAGTTTTTATATGCTTCTATGATCTCGCTCCCCTCGAGGAAAACAATATCGTGATTCTTTGCATATAATTTCGCATCCTTTTTTGACAGTGCTTTGCCAGTGTTCTCGTCCAACATCTCGCACAGGACCATTGCCGGCGTGATATTCGCCATCTCTGCAAGAGCGATCGATAATTCTGTCTGACCTTTTCTCTCGATAAGCATATCTCGGGCTGCCCTAAGCAGAGGTACATGCCCAGGTGAGCGGAATTCCCTGCCAAAATCAACTTTTTCGCCATTTAATGAGGATTGAACTACCTTACTGATTTCGTTGATAGTTAAGGCCCTATCAATATCGGTGATTCCCGTGAAGGTTTTCCTATGATTGACCCAAAGCGAGAATGAAGAGCGTATGTCATAGGATATATCGCCTGGCTTCTCAACCACTTCGGCAAGCTCAAAACCACTGGCATGCTTCAATAGATCAGAAATAAATGGCAATCTAAGCCTCTGTGCTACTATAGGGTGTATTGCTATGCATATCAACCCACCTGCATCTCTACGCATCAGAGCAACGTGCTTTGGTGTCGTAGCATGTGCTGGCATTACAATATCGGTCTCACCCTCTCGACTGTCAGAATCATATAGTAATACTATATTACCTTTCTTTAGAGATTTGATTGCCTTAGATATCATAGTAGTACCTTCACACTAATCAAATCACCATTCTTTATTCCTAATGCACTCCTCAGATTTTTTGATGCGATGACTTCCAACAAGTCATTTGGATAATGCGATCTATCTGGAATGATGACAGCGCCGTTTATCTTGCCGATGGCGACGTGAAAGCATCTACCCCCACCGAACGTTCTGTTTTCAGAGGGGAAACCGTTTATTGGAATGCCGTCACTTTCTTCTAGTCTTTTCCTAAGAACGGTGCTATGGTCGGTTAACACAAGATTTAAAGTACCTGGATACGGTGTGAAGCCAAGTTTGCTTTCAAATTGGGTTTTATATCCCTCCAGCGACATATAGTATTGACCTTCTCCGAGACCGGTTACTACCTTTCCGTGAAGTTCAATTTCATTATGGGTGGGTTCAAAAATTTTTTGATATTCGTAATATTCACTTCTCAATACATCTTTGCCGCTTTGTGTTATTATGATCTGTTGTCCTCCTGGAACGATGACTCTGGATATCAATCCCTCTTTTTCAAGAGCTTGTAGTCGACGAGATGCAGTTTGAGGACTATGGGAGATATGCTGAGCGAAATTAGAAGAAGATATCTGGATTTGTTCTCGAACAGCACCTAATAACGCCAATTTTTTGAGTGCAGTGACATCAGCCATAAGTAATCCTCAATTTTGGTTTGCATAACAATATTGATAATGTATAGTTTTAAAGCTTACGCTTTACATCAGTACATCCGAAAGTTGACGGCACCGTCAACTAAATTTTGGGTTTTAAATTTGAAGTAGGGGATATCAGTGTAAGTAAAATCTGTCAGTATGGAAAATAATTTATTTGACAAGTGTGATTATTTTATTTTCGATTAGATCTTTTATTTCTTGGTCAATATTTTCATTTTCTATGTTTGATGCTATTGTGCTTCCGTCCGCAACTTCATGATATTTTCTTCCAAGAAATTTCTTAAATAACTCATTCAACACACTCTTTTTATCTTCTCTACTTATGCTTGTCAAAAATTGGGAAACATCTTCTTCATTTAGGTCATATTCTTTACTAATAGCTTTAGAATCTAGCAAATAACTTTCAATAGAATACTTTCCTAATATGTAGATATCTGATTCTTCACATACTGCTTTTTCATCAGGAGCTTTTAATTTCTTACCATTCTTGTCTTCTCCTAGTAGTTTTCTTTTTATTGTTTCTGGGTCATTGCCGTCATTATCAAGGATGACCTTAAATGGTGTTTTTGATACTTTGAATGCACTAGCATTCGCATAGAATTTCATACTGTCTTTGCCGCCTACTGACATTATTTCGATATTATATTTATCAATGTTCAGTCCTAATGTATCAGCCCAAATGTTAAGAATCCGTTTATCAGACTCTCCTTCTACCAATACGATAGCGTCTGATTGAAATATATCACTTTTTCTAATTCCTAATTCTGCTGAAATTTTATCAAAATTATCAGAAGCTAAACTCGCTACATCAGTCACCCCCTCTATTTTTGTAACGAGAGACGTTTTACCAAAAGATGATCCATTGGTGAGTATGGGAGAATGTGTTGTTATTAGTATCTGCTTTTCATCTCTTTCGCATATTTTTTCGGTTAAAGAAAGAAGTTTGCGGATGGCATCTGGATGGAGATGTATCTCTGGCTCTTCGATCATTAATACACTTCCTTTAGGCGTTGTGTGTAGTAATGTTGTCAAATAAAGAATTTCCTTAGTTCCAGAAGCGATATTTTTCCACTTGAATTCGGTATTATCAAATGGAGGTTCAACTATGGAAATATGCGTATTTTGCGTCGCTTCTATTATTGAGGCACGAATTTCATTAATTTTTTCGATAATATCTCCAGCACTTTCCGTTATCTCATCGAAAACCCTTCTATTTGATGATGCTATAGAATTAAGAACCTGTGGCAAATTACTTGCATCTGGCTTTAATTGAAATACGCCTTGTATTCCAAGAACTTCAGGGCTCTCTCTCACTGGATTTAGTTGGTTAAATCCAAAAATAAACTCACGAAGTAACACAAGTAGGTTTTCTTCTAGTCGGATGGGTGAATGGTTAGTTGGGGCACGCAAAATAGATGTTGGTGGAGAACCTTCTCCGAATGATATTAGATTCCATTCTTCTTTTTTAATTCCTAATGTAAAGTCCTCAATTATTTGATGTTCATATCGCCCCTTTTCATTCATAAAACCTTTGGCGTAGAGGGTCTCCTGCCCAGGATAAATGTAAATTTCTTCCTGTTGTATCCCGTGCTCTTTTTTGAGTTTAATAAAATATCTTACTTTATTCAGTATGTATTTTTTAAATCTTTCTTGCGATACCCCTAATTGTAATTTTGAGAATAAAGTTGATATGTCTTTATCTGAAATGGCAAACTCCATATCAAATATTATTTCATCATCAACATATTTACCAAAAACTATCTCTTCATATTGGCCGTGTTCATTGAAAACTTCGCTCAACTGTTTTCCTGCAATATCAGAAAGAAACAATAAGGCACCGATTATATTTGACTTTCCTGAGTTATTTTTCCCGATAAATATGTTCAAATCTCCGACATCATCAATTTCAACATCTTTTAAACTTTTGAAATTTTTGATATGGATTTTCTTGATTTTCATTTTTAAACACTCATTTATCGGTCTCTTCAATATCTATGTTGTTATCTACTATCTTAAACCCCCTTAAATATACATTGTCAGAATGTTGCCTGTTACGATTCTTTTAGCTCTTCCAGCTTTCTCCCCAAAAATCTCTTTTCATTTCATATGCTCAATACTTTTCAACACTTTTTTCCCTTTATCAGTAAGATGATATATCAAAAAATTACCATCACGATTTGAATCAACCAGGTCTGCTTCTTTCAACTGTTTTAGGTGATATGAGAGTGCTGAGTGCTGATGTCCTGTGATTTCAACTAAAACGCAAACACATAGATCGTCGACCCCCAATGCCTTGAGAATTTGTAATCTGACCGGATAAGATAGTATTTGGAGAGTTGATGTTATATCTCTAGTATCCTCTTCTGACAATGCTTTTACTTTTTCTAAGGTCTCCGGTGATATGATATATTGACGAGTCATTTCCATGAGACCTCGTTTCTTTTAATAATCTTCATTTAACACACAACATATTTGACTGTGATTAGAAATGATTTAGTTTCCACATACTTAGTTAGCTTTCTTTCAGATGTAATACGTACAGGCACACTTTTCGTCATTTGTCAATTTCTCTACTACCAGATATTTTACATTCCAATCATATATCCAAACGTCGTTCCAGATATTATGGACATCGTTACCACTAACAACATGTACAAAAATGTCTTCTTTGCACCCATAATCCTTCCTATGACTATCATGTTTGGCAAGCTCAGCGCAGGACCTGCCAACAGTAATGTCAGCGCAGGACCACGCCCCATGCCAGAATTAATCAACATTCCAACGATGGGTACCTCAGTCAGGGTCGCAAAGTACATGAGAGCTCCTGAAACAGATGCAATAGCATTTGATGTTATTGAATTACCGCCGAGATACGTTTGAATTACCCAGATCGGAATCAGGTCAATTATGATGCCTGCTACGAAAACGCCAGCCAGTAGGAGGGGTACTATCATCTTGGCGAGGTTCCATGTTTCTCTCATCCACTCCTTCTGTTCGTCTTTCGTTAGCCATTTAGAAGACAGGGCAACAGCTATTGTTATAGCCGATATAAGGACTGGCAATTTGATGCCCCATGAGATCTTGGAGGGTCCGATCACCAAGATTACAATCAACAGTACGAAAATCGATGGTATCCCGTAGTTTGGTCTTTGATTATCCGTTGGTTGACTGAACGTAGGTATTTGAACATTCTCTAGATTTTTCTCCCCGGTGCGCCTCTCAAACGCAAATGCCATAGCAAGACCGATTAATACTGACAGTAATATCGCCGCTACGGCTCTTGCAACTCCAAGATCGTATCCTATCGCCTGTGCAGTATAAACCACGGCAAGTATGTTAATCGCCGGGGCAGAATATAGGAAAGCAGTTGCAGGTCCAATTCCGGCACCTCTCTTATAGATTCCAGCAAATAGGGGAAGAACAGTGCAGCTGCATACTGCAAGAAGACACCCACTGGTTGCAGCAATTGTGTATGATACGTACCTTTTAGTCCCAGAGCCCAGATATTTCAACAGCGATTCCTTGGACATCAGAGATGCGATGGCGCCTGCCAAGAAGAATGCTGGCACTAAGCACGTTATTACGTGAAGAGCGAGGTATTCTTTCAGCGAATCTATTCCAACCGATAGTAGAGGTATTATATCTATCATATCATATCACTAAACTACAATAAAGTATTTAAAATTATATTGAAATAGATTGACTTAAAGATTTCGGTTTAAAAATATTTTGAAATACTATTTTTCGTGCGGATGTTTCAAACTCCGGTAAACGTAACGCAAACCATGTATTATCTGCTTGAACCTATGATGCGTTGAAAATTTGGATTCTCCTACCCTTTCCCTGAAACCCACAGGAGTTTCTCCTACCCTCAGCCCACGTCTCCATGTATTGTATAGCAGATCATATTCCACCTCAAATCCTTTTGCAATTAAATTTGGAAGAATTTTATCCGCTGCATTCCTGGTAAAAACCCAACAACCTGTCTGAATGTCCGTTAACCTGTATCCATAAATCCATGAGGCAACAGTTGAAGTGAAACTATTGATGAATACTGAAAACCATCCAAGGAGTTCTCTCTGCCTATTAATATCTCGACTGCCCAACAAAACGTCAAAGTCATTCTTCTCGAGAACTTTTAACATTCGCTTGATCTCTTTGGGATCATTACTATAATCAGCATCAATAATACCAAGATGATCATAATTCGTCTTCAGAAATTCTTCCATAGCCGTTCTAATAGCACATCCCTTACCCGGACCATGTCTTTGTGTGATGAACTTCCAATTATGCTTAAGTGCAACATTCTTCGTTTCATCCGTCGAATGCCCATCAACTATAAGCACGTCAAACTCATCGGGAATGTCGTCTG
>JBHPDI010000012.1:0-27269 GCA_042577985.1 Halobacteriota archaeon
AACTCCCACACCTGCACATACATCTACACCGAAACCGTCGGCATCAGAGCCCACACCCAAATCAACGCAGACAACTAAAGGATTTACTTATGTGGGTACAGAAATTAAACCATGTCCAGTGTGTAATGCCGAAATGCAGCTACAAGATGTCTATGGTACACTGTTTTGGATCTGTCCAGTTGATGACTGCGGATATTTTGAGAAAGTAACCGAAGAAGAAATCTTGAGAAAGTATGGCTATAGCACCTAACCAGGATAAAGGTAAGGATAACGGATCGAAAGACGCTGGAGATAACAGAGGCGTGAAAATAGTGGTGTGAAAATCTAAGGACCGTGTCTTTTCAACTGTCACATCTGTCACAAATTCAGAACCAAACTCCGGAAACATGGAAAGATAATCTTTGCCAAGACAATTATCAACACAGCACTCTTGAATTAGTCTCCTGATTTCAGGAAGTATGATGTTTGTATGGGGGTGTTGTCAGGAGGTTGAAGAGGGTATCATAAGTTTTTTTATGAACCAGAATCACTTTTTGATTAGACGTTAACTTTAATAATTTGAAGATAGATAAAATGTATACTTGATCTTATTGAGACGAAACTGGGGTAAAAAAACATGAAATGGAAAATTAGCTTGATTTTTATTTTAGCATTGTGCTTGTTAACTGTACCTTTTTCAGGATGTGTATCGGCTCCAGAGCCAACACCTACGCCCACCATGCCTACAAGAACAGCACCGGTATTACCCACAAAAGCACCCACTCCAGCCCCTACACCAGCACCCGCCCCTAAACCTACACCAGATCCTACACCAGCACCAGCCTCTACACCCTTATCCACACAAAAATCCTGGCATAAAGTTACCAACATCACAGGAAGGAGAAGCGATAGAACCGAACCATTTATGATTAATGCGGATGAATGGCGAATTCGTTGGAGTTTTACAATGAGCCCAGAATGCCCTTCCTATGCAAGTTTCTTTTTTACCATATATCCTGAGGGTGAGTACGTCGAAGCAGGAAGATATGTACGTCATATAGAAAATATAACTCACGTACCCTACTATCTTGGTGGTAACAGTACGACATACAGCGGTACCACCTACATACACCAAGGTCCTGATAGCTTCTACGTGAAGATGGTATCATCTATGCCATGGGAGCTCGAAATAGAAGAATATCGTTGATTTCAATCCCTTCCCATAAAGAAAACACAAATTTACATCATTATCTGATGCAATGCTGCCGACTGCAATCTAAAGGAAAGCATATCTTCATAACCTTTACATATAAAAAAGCTGGAAACCACCACTAATATATTTGTAGAATTTTACTTTTATTTTACAATGCAATAATATTAGAATCTTAAAAAACAATAGTGAAATGCCATTTTAAAGCACCTGTACTGTAAAAATTTCGATTGGAAGTTTCAACAAGACTGCCGAATCCATGGGACTAAGTTCCAGTACCTATCGCATTTTCAACAGAACTCTAAGGTGCAATGTTTTGGTGATTTAATTAAGAGAATTGAGGATAATAAATGATCAGAAGGGGGATGGGTGTAACGAACTAAAATGAAAAAGATAGTAAATTTTGTGCTTTTGTTAACTTCAATTGCCTGTTTTTTTGTGATATATTGCCAACGATCTGACAACAACACCCAATCTAACTCCAACACCAAAATATTCGATTTTACCTCAATATTTAAAGCTGATTGTGAATAATGTGGTGTAGGTGAAAAGATGCAATTATTGCTCATCCATTCAGATTACATCGAATATTCTGTTAAGAAAGACACTCCTGTGGCAGAGAAGATTGAGGAGGAACGCAGAAAAGGTCGTATGGAGGAGGTTCTAACAGCATTCATCGCTGTAGAAAGTGTGGATGAAGCCAACCCAAGAGATGTGGCAAACCAAGCCGCAGACGAAATCAAGAAAGTGGCTGATCAGATAAGAGTCAAGCGTGTGCTGATTTATCCCTATGCTCATTTGAGTTCTGATTTATCATCACCAAAAGTGGCAGTTGAAGTTCTTGAGAGAACGGAAGAAAAGTTAAAGCCCTACCTAGAAGTCATGAGGGCTCCATTCGGGTGGTATAAATCATTTAAGATAAGTTGCAAAGGGCATCCATTATCTGAGCTCTCTAGAACTATCCGCCCCGCCATTGAGAAGGAAACAAAGGCTTTGAAAGCCGAGAAAGCAAAATCATATTGGTATATTTTAACACCTGATGGCGAACTTATCTCTCCAGAAAAATTTGATTTCTCTAAACATAAAAAATTGGAAAAGTTTGTCAATTACGAGATATCCAAGACAAGAGCAGTGAAAAAAGTTCCCCCTCATGTAGAATTGATGCGCCGTTTTGAGTTAGCTGACTATGAGCCCGCTTCTGATCCGGGCAACATGCGTTTTTATCCAAAAGGGCGCCTCATGAAAAAATTATTAGAATCTTACGTGAGTGCAAAATCGCTGGACTATGGCGCCATGGAAGTAGAGACTCCGATCATGTATGACGTGGAACATCCAACCCTTAAAAAGTATTTGGATCGTTTTCCAGCGCGTCAATATTCGTTGGACTCTGATAAAAAGCAATTATTCCTAAGGTTTTCCGCCTGTTTCGGTCAGTTTTTGATGAATAGTGATATGACAATTTCGTATAAAAATTTGCCACTGAAGATGTTTGAGCTGACAAAATATAGCTTCAGGAGAGAACAAAGGGGAGAACTGGTTGGTCTACGTCGACTTCGTGCCTTCACCATGCCAGATCTACACACCATATGTATGAACATGGATCAGGCCATGGATGAGTTCAAAAAACAGTACCAAATGAGTATGGACGTGCTGGGAGACATAGGACTGAATACCAATGACTACGAGGTTGGCATTAGATTCACAAAGGACTTCTATGATGCGAATAAGGAATTCGTCCTCAGTTTAGTCAAGATAATAAACAAACCTGTATTGATCGAGATGTGGGATCAGCGCTTCTTCTATTTTGTACTCAAGTTTGAGTTTAATTTCGTGGATGCATTAGATAAGGCAGGTGCATTATCCACGGTCCAAATAGATGTGGAGAATGCAGAGCGATATGGCATTTCTTATGTGGGCACAGACAATTTGGGGCATAAACCTATCATCCTTCATTGCTCCCCGAGCGGTGCCATAGAACGGTGTATTTATGCTTTATTAGAGAAAGCACACATGGACGCTCAATGCGGAAAGATACCAATGTTGCCCCTATGGCTATCGCCGACACAGGTCCGAATTATCCCAATAGCTGACAGACATCTGAAAAGGGCAGAAGGAGTTGCGAAAATCATGGGGAAAGAGCATATTCGTGTCGATGTAGATGATAGGGATGAGACATTGGGCAAGAAAATCAGGGATGCGGGAAAAGAGTGGATTCCATATGTTGTAGTCATAGGTGATGAGGAGATTAAAAAAGGAACCTTGAGTGTAACTGCTAGGTCGGATTTTAAAAAAGAACTAAAGCCATCTGAGCTGATTGCACTGTTAGACGAACAGACGAGTGGGACACCAAAGGAGCCACTTCCATTGCCAATGAGGCTGTCTACCAGACCGAGGTTTGTCTAGTTTGTTTGACTCTGCTTTTGATCATCACATGAAAAAAATCATATATTATTTCATATTTTAGACATTTTGTCTAACCAAAACTTAAATATAAATTTAAACAATTATTAAAACATGAAAGACCGAAAAGTCCTGAAGGTTGGATCGAGTTATATGATTACTCTGCCCATGGACATCGTGAGAGGCTTCGGATGGGACGAGAACACCAGGATAAAGGTAAGGATAACAAGAAGAAAGACGCTGGAAATAACAGAGGCGTGAACTTACTGGTAAGACTTAAGGAACTCAAACGTGCGGCAGTATTTTGTTTGGAGTAAGCCTAAAACGAGGATTACCCTTCAACACCCCTCTATCGGAGCATAGATTTCAGTCAGGATTTCTTCTGTCTTGACATCCCTGGGGTCGTTCAGGTAGATTTCCCTTGTCGGACCGCTTACTACCTTGCCATTTTCAGCAATCCACTTGAACAGTCTTTCATAAGACGGACCGCACTCTTCGTATGGTCCTTTATGGATTGTCTTGGCCATGGGTCCGCCTTCGAGAGTGTATGCCTTAATGCCTTGCTCGTCGTTCCCCGAGGTGTCTTCAGGTACAGGTACAGCGATCTCAATATCCGCATTTCCTGTCTTCTCCGCCTCTTTTGCTTCTTCAGCAGTCTCACGACAGACAAAAACTGGCGCCCCCGTACACTTAATATTGTTTGCCCTAAGATATTCAAACAGCCTCTTAATCATGTCAGGAATCTTTTCCTGATACTTGCCTCGCTCCCTTAATCCGAGAACATATTGTACAGGTAAATCAACAATTGTAATTTCTTGCTTTTTCATTGAAATCATTTTCAATGTTAATCTTTTCCATATTTAAATCTTGACAGAGAGTGGCTTGTCGGTGTTAAATCGAGAGGAAGTCATTATGATTGCTCATAATAAGATCAATTGACTTCCGGATGAATTATGTGAAAGCAACTCATTTTTAATAATATTATTTTCTCTTACTGTCTTTGTATCTGTCCTTTAACAAACCAGAAAGTGGGTTCCATTCGAGAATAAATGGGGAGATAGCTATATAGAAAAGCAGCTAAAGAAAAAAAAATAGTAATTGTGGAAGTCAGCTATATTATATGCTTGAATTATATGCTTGATTTATGGGGCCGGTAGGATTTGAACCCACGGTCGGCGGGTATCCCCCTTTTATCAACCTTTCTGAGTGGAGGTTGGTCTGGAGCCCGCTGCTCTACCGGACTAAGCCACAGCCCCATCGTGTATTGAAGTCATATTATATCTATCTTTAATCTTTTTCTTGGAATTTCGAAAGGAGCAGATCTCCTTTCAGATAGTCCCGGACGGATTCGAACCGTCGTCGCAGGCTTTCTTCGACTTTTTGATTGCCAATTGCTCCAAAGGCCTGCAGGATTGACCACTACCCTACGGGACTGTCAGCAAACTTTAAAAAAGTTTGCATGGGCCCGATGCGATTCGAACGCATGATCTTCGCCGTGTAAAGGCGACGTCATAACCAACTAGACCACGGGCCCGGAGGAGAGACTGCATTTATCCTTCTAATCTCTTCCTTTCAAAGGAAAAATTGAGTTTTCCCCACAATATATCTCTTCTTTCTTATACTATCCTATTTTTAGTACCATATTATTCTATCGCAAGGTTAGTCTATCGCAAGGCTTAACTAAGTGTTTTTTATATATGCTATTAAGGTATATACTACTGAGGAGAATAATCGCTTCGGAGGTTTTCACCAAAAAATGAGTTCAGAAATGTGTGCTGTTTGCGGCTTACCAATCGAACTTTGTGTCTGCGAGGAAGTGGCAAAAGAGCAACAGAGAATAGCGATAAAGTTGAACAGGAGAAGGTACGGAAAGGCGGTTACAATTGTAGAGGGCCTTGATCCTCATGACATTGACATTGAAGAACTTTCCAGCCATTTAAAGTCAAAGCTTGCATGCGGTGGAACAACCAAACAAGGGCAAATAGAACTTCAGGGAGATCACAAAGATATGGTGAAAAAGATACTCGTAGATAGGGGTTTCACTGCAGAACAGATAAGATAATAATCAGTACGATTCGTCGATTATCGTTTTCAAATCTCAGACCCTTCATCTTGTCTGACTTTATACTCCAATCCACGGAATGGGTAGTTTCAGCAAGTTGCGTCAAGTTTTTGACCCCCGTCTCAGATGTACTTTGGTATATTGTAATTCGTTGGTAATCATCATCCATCAATCTATGGACGCCCATGTGAAGATACACCCTCATAAAGCCCTCTTTGCTAACTCTTTTAAACTCTGTGGGCTCAATCACCTTTTTCAGTATCCTGAAGTCATCACATGCTGTTTTTGCGTTGCCCTCCATAACGCTGATAACTCTTTTTAAGTTTCCAATTGGACAATAGAATATAGGATCGGTCAACATATTACCCATATCATCCTTTCTTACTAGCATATCATAATCTTGGTGACCAATGATGGTAGTATAGCTAAAACGTGACCTAGTGGCAGTTTCATAGAACTCCGTCCATGTCTTATCATTCTACTGATCTCTGCGTTATATAGCTTATAGGATCGAACGGTATAAGTTTATGTTAGCAACTCAACTATCGGTTTGCACCACGCATTTCTTGAACATCAAAAATATAACGCAAAATTAGCGCCAGAAGGAGTTATGTTCAGCGCAGCACCTATGGAGTTGAGCTTGCCCTGACCCTCATTGGGCGATGTAAAGAATGTAAGGATAGGCCATACATAATTGCCACCATGAATACTGCAAGGATATTCTTTTTCATGTCTACTCAGCTTTTGGATATGATCCCAGTATCCTAAGCATCCCTGCCTTTTTCTTTATTTCCTTCAAAGCCCTTTGGACTTTTTCATCCATAATA
The DNA here is from genome assembly GCA_042577985.1 of Halobacteriota archaeon. Lineage (GTDB taxonomy): Archaea > Halobacteriota > UBA148 > UBA148 > UBA148 > UBA148. Next base: position 6,479 of record JBHPDI010000012.1, read on the forward strand.
TGCCCCTCCATGTCTATATAGAACAAATAATCGCCCAGTGCTTTCTTCGTTGGTCTGGATTCTATCTTTGTCAGATTGATATCTCTTGATGCAAACTCGCCCAACATCCTATAGAGTGCTCCAGGTATGTCTTTTTGCAAATATATGACCACGGAAGTTTTGTCATTAGAGGTCGGCTCAGGAACTATTTTTCCGAGTACGACGAACCGTGTGTAATTCTCCTTTTGGTTTTGTAAATCTTTCAAGAGTATATTCAAACCATAATTGGCAGCAGATTCCTCAGATGCAATGGCCGCCATTTCTTTGGACTCGGATGCCATTTTTGCAGCACTTGCAGTACTCATCGTTTCTACGATTTCAATTTCTCCAAAGTAATTTTTGATTGAATGCCCGCACTGCGCCAATGCTTGAGGATGTGAAAGAATGATTTTGATATCTGAAATTTTTTCCTTTGCCAATAGACAATGTCGAATTGGAACTACCACTTCGCCGGCTATTTTAACATCATATTTGAGTAGGGCATCGAGGGTCATACCCACCGATCCTTCGAGCGAATTTTCTATGGGCACCACCCCATAGTCCACATCTTCATTGACTATAGCCTTTACAACTTCGAAAACATCATCAAAATATTGCAGCTCTGCTGTAGATTCCCACTTTTTTGCAGCTTTTTCTGAAAATGTCCCCTCTGGTCCCAGCAGTCCAAGTATCATGATTGTTTTTACGATAAGGAGATATAAATAAATAAAGACAACACCCTTTTTCAATGTTATTGATGTATATATTTGTACACAAAAGTATTATATAGTACCTTAAAGATTTTCTATGTGTATGGAAAATTACATGGACCTAGAGGAAAATGTACTGACAAATAGTATTAGGAGAGTTGATATCCATTTTGATCCCTTAAAAGTTTACTCCACGATAAAGGAGCGTTCTGGAGGTAAGAGCTTCCTTTTAGAGTCTGTTGAAGGGGGGGCTAGAACTGCGAGGTACTCTTTTATTGGCTTCGATCCGATCTTTGAATTTAGATCAAAGGGCAAAACAGTGGAAATCAATGGCGAGAGATCCAAAGTGGAGAACCCATATAAAGAACTTGAGAGGGTTTTCAAGCGCTTTAGATGTGGAAGAATAGAAATACTCCCTTTTTCAGGAGGAATGGTCGGCTTCTTCTCATACGATATCGTGAGGTTTTTTGAAGAAATTCCAGATTTTCTCGAAGACGATCTAAAATTTCCAGACGCCCATTTTATCATTCCCGCTCATATTTTATGTTTTGATCATATCAAAAGGGAGACTGTCCTCGTTTCCTATGCTAAAGAGGTAGAAAAGATTGAAAAAATGATTCAAAAAAGTGTTGATATAAGGGAATTTTCCCTGTCTACTACTAAGAGCAATATGAGTAAAGAGGATTTTGAAAATGGTGTGATAAAAGCGAAAGAATACATTGAAGACGGTGACATATTCCAGACCGTCATTTCAAGAAGATTGACAGGAAAGTATGAAGGCGATCTGCTACATTCCTATCAGATTCTACGTGAAATTAATCCGTCTCCTTATATGTTCTATCTGGATTTTGGTGAGACCAAAGTCGCTGGATCTTCACCAGAGATGTTGGTCAGACTTAGAGATGAAGAACTAATGCTTAGACCCTTGGCTGGAACACGTCCGAGAGGCGTGGATGCAGAGGAGGATGAAAAATTGAAATTGAACATGTTGTTGGACGCAAAAGAAAGAGCAGAACATATAATGCTGGTCGACTTGGGAAGAAATGATCTTGGGAGGGTTGCCAAGTACGGAAGTGTTAAGGTCAATGATCTCTGCAGTGTGGAAAAATACTCCCATGTCCAACACATCGTTTCAAACATCACAGCTAGGCTCAAAAAAGAAAAGAGTGCCTTTGACGCTCTTCGTGCGACATTCCCAGCGGGAACGGTGTCCGGTGCGCCAAAGATCAGAGCCATGGAGATAATCGAGGAATTAGAGAAGAACAAGAGGGGCCCATATGCAGGAGCTGTGGGGTATTTCGATTTCTCAGGAAATATGGATTTTGCAATAACGATCAGAACCATGTTTGCGTCGGGAAATAAAGCACACTTCCAGGCTGGTGCAGGTATCGTTGCAGAATCAGATCCGGAGAGGGAGTTTTACGAGACGAAGCATAAGTTGTGCTCCTTGGTTAGTTCAGTGGAGGCCGATAAATGACAATTGACAAACTGAAAGTCCTTGTAATTGACAACTATGATTCCTTCGTCTACAATTTAGTTCAATTTATCGGAGAACTTGGTGCAAGCATCTCAGTCGTGAGGAATGATTTTGATATTGAAGAAATAGAAAAAATAAATCCAGACAAGATCGTGATTTCCCCCGGTCCGGGAAGGCCAGAAAATTCTGGCGTCTCTCTGCAAATCATCAAAAAAATGGGAGAGGCGATCCCAATCTTAGGCGTCTGTCTAGGTCATCAAGCTATAGGGTATGTCTTTGGAGCGGAGATAGCACACGCCAAGAGGATAATGCACGGAAAAACATCTAAGATATATCACGATGGTAAAGGGGTTTTTAAAAATGTAAAAAATCCTATTTATGCTACGAGGTATCATTCCTTGATAGTCTCTCCTGCAAACCTTCCAGATTGCCTAAATGTTCCCGCCAAGACGGATCAAGATGAGATCATGGGCATTCGCCACAAATATTATCCAATTGAAGGCGTTCAATTTCATCCAGAGTCAATTTTAACCGAGGACGGTAGAAAAATCATCAGAAACTTCTTGGAGATGTGAAAATGATTAAAAGGGCCATTTCAAAAGTTGTTGGAAGTGAGGACCTTAGCGAAGAAGAGGCAAGAAAGACCATGGAAGAGATAATGTCCGGGGATGCTACCAATGCTCAGATAGCGGCTTTTTTGACAGGTCTAAGGCTAAAAGGCGAGATAGTTGAAGAGATAGTTGCTTTTGCACGCGTCATGAGAGAATTTTGCTCGAGGATAGAACCAAAAATTAGGGGAATTCTCCTGGATACGTGCGGAACCGGAGGGGACAGATTAAATACATTCAACATAAGTACTGCATCAGCCCTAGTGGCCGCAGGAGCAGGAATACCCATAGCAAAACATGGTAATAGATCTGTGACTAGCAAGTGTGGAAGTGCTGATGTTTTGGAAATGTGTGGTGTAAACATAGGGTTAGAGCCCAAAAGTGTTGAGAGATGCATTGAGCGCATAGGATTTGGGTTCATGTTTGCCCCGATGTTTCATGGCGCAATGAAGTATGCAACTCCTGTGCGAAAAGAGATGGGTATCAGAACAGTCTTTAACATACTAGGTCCACTAACTAATCCTGCTGGAGCCAAAGCACAAGTCATGGGCGTCTACGACCCATCAATGACGGAAACCCTCGCAAAAGTCTTGAAAGAATTGGGAACGGAGCGTGCAATGGTAGTTCACGGTCTTGATGGACTGGATGAGATTTCAAATGTTGGTGAGACTAGGATTTCTGAGGTTTGCGATGGCGATGTGAACACATATATCATGAAACCTGAGGATATTGGATTCGATCGTGCTATGTCTAATGAAATCATGGGTTATGGTGCAGAGGATAATGTCCTATTGATGATCAATTTGCTTAAGGGGGGAGAAGGCCCAAGAAGGGACGCTGTCCTGATTAACGCAGCCGCTGCGATAATAGTTGGAGGTAAGGCCGAGAGCTTTGAGGAGGGCGTTGAGATTGCAAAGGATTCTATCGACAGCAGGAGAGCCTACGATATCCTTAGGGAATTGATCAGTGCTACTGAAGGCGACCCATCCAAACTTGAAAGTTTGGAGGATAAACTTTGATCGATGAGATAATATCTGACGTTAGAAAGGAGACTGAGAGGCGGAAACATGAAGTTCCAGTGAAGGATCTACCTGTTAGGAGTAACAGTATTCGAAGTCTTTCGGGAGCAATCCTTGATTCTAAATTAGTTCCGATCATAGCGGAGATAAAACCCATATCTCCGTCGGAGGGCATTCTGAGACAGAATCTCGATGTTGCAGCACTAGCCAGAGAATATGAGGCCGGCGGAGCTATTGCAATATCTGTTCTTACAGAGCAGAAATATTTTGGTGGTAGCCTCAAAAGCTTGGTTGAAGTCAAAGATTCAGTCGATTTGCCTGTCTTCAGAAAGGATTTTATCGTCGATGAATATCAAATTTATGAAAGTGCTGCCTATGGTGCAGATTCAATACTCCTGATTGCCTCATGTGTCCGCAATAAACTCCCATATCTATTATCATTAGCCAACGAAATCGGCTTGGAGACAATTGTCGAGTGTCGAACTGCTCAAGATGTAAAGCTCGCAGTCGATTCAGGCGCAAAAATGGTTGGAGTTAACAATCGTAATCTTAATACTCTAAGAGTTGATCTCGGTGTTACGAAACAGTTGGCCAAATATATACCTAGCAACAAGATCTTGATCAGCGAATCTGGTATCAAGACGGCAAAGGACATAAGATTTTTGATGGGGGCAGGTGCAAACGCAGTTCTCATTGGTACTGTCCTGATGCGTTCCAAGAGACCAGGAGAGGAGCTTCAAAAATTCGTGCAGGCATAAATATGGTAAAAGTGAAGATATGTGGTATCACGAGCGCCGAAGACGCCATCTTTGCAGTTGAAAGTGGAGCTGACATGATCGGCCTGATCATAGACGTTCCGGTCGACACTCAGAGAAAGATCTCATTGGAAAAGGCAATCGAGATATCAAAAGATATAGGGAGCGTGGTTGCGGTACTCATGCCGAGATCTGCTAGCGACGTCCTTAGGGTTGTAAGAGAACTCAGACCCTATGCGGTTCAACTTCATGGATATGAGCCGAACAGTTTTGTTCTTGACGTAAAATCCTCTCTCCATAAGGAAACGAAAATAATCAAGACAGCTCACATAGATCTAGATGGCAATGTGAAATGCCCAGAGGGAGAGGATAAATCGAGCTATTTAGAGGATTTAGGAAAAATCGCAGACTTCGTGCTAATGGATACTGTTACCTCTAGGGAGGGTGGTACTGGTATGACGCACGATTGGACGGTTAGCAAGGGGATAAAAGAAAAAATAGGATTGCCAACCATAATCGCAGGAGGTCTTACGCCCGAGAACGTATTGCGGGCAATCAAAATTGTAAAGCCCTATGCTGTCGACGTTGCAAGTGGGGTTGAAATTTACCCCGGAAAGAAGGATCCCCACAAGGTAAGGTCCTTCATAAAATCGGCTAGGGAGGTCAAAAGTTGTACGTGAATAGTTATCCTAAGGGAGGCAAGTTCGAAAGATATGGGGGCCAGTTCGTTCCTGAAGTCTTGATGTCAGCGCTAGAGGAACTCGATAGTGCATATACTAAGTTTAGAGATGACCATGGGTTTAGGAGTGAGCTCGATACATATCTCAAAGATTTTGCAGGTAGACCTACACCTCTTTTTTTCGCTAGGCAACTCTCAAAGAAGATGGGTGTGAAGATATATCTGAAGAGAGAAGATCTCGTACATGGTGGTGCACACAAGCTAAATAACACCCTTGGCCAAGCACTTCTTGCTAAGCGAATGAACAAGAAGAGAGTGATTGCAGAAACCGGAGCAGGCCAACATGGACTTGCAACCGCCATTGCCTCTGTTGCACTTGGTCTGAAGCCCGAAATATACATGGGTGTGGAAGACATGGAACGGCAAAGGTTGAACGTTTTTAGGATGAAATTGCTTGGCGCAAAAGTTCATCCTGTCAAAAGCGGAAGTAAGACGCTCAAAGACGCTATTAATGAGGCTTTGAGAGATTGGGTCACAAATGTCGAGACGACCTATTACTTGCTAGGCTCCGTTGTAGGACCGCATCCCTACCCGATGATCGTAAGGGATTTCCAGAGGATCATAGGAAAGGAAACCAAGAAACAAATACTAGAAAAAGAGGGGAGACTTCCAGATGCGGTGATAGCCTGTGTTGGCGGGGGAAGTAACGCCATTGGCATGTTCTATGATTTTCTTGATGATGATATATCCCTGTATGGTATTGAAGCAGGAGGTGAGGGAGTTGAGACTGGCAGGCACGCATCCCCTTTGGTTGCAGGAGGTGAGGGAGTTCTCCACGGAGCCCTTAGCTATGTTTTGCAGGATGAGTATGGACAAATATCAACGACTCACAGCATTTCTGCCGGATTAGATTATCCGGGCGTAGGTCCAGAGCATTCCTTCCTTAAAATCAAGAAAAGGGTCAATTATGACTGTATTACTGATGATGAAGCGCTGGATGCATTTAAGCTTCTGACTGAGACAGAGGGAATAATGCCAGCCCTAGAGAGCGCCCATGCCGTTGCATATGCCTGCAAGATGGCAGAAGCAGAAAAAATGAGGAAGGATCAGATAATTGTGATAAATATTTCCGGCAGAGGGGACAAAGATGTCATGCTCGTTGCAGAAAAGACAGGTATGAAAATATGATAATTGCCGACAACTTTCAGGAACTCTCAGAAAGGGGGGAGGGCGCTCTAATCGTTTACGTGATGGCAGGAGATCCATCGCTGAGTCTAACGAAAAAAATAGTCAGGGCGCTGGAGGAGGGCGGAGCTGACATGATAGAATTGGGTTTGCCTTTTTCAGATCCGATTGCAGACGGCCCCACGATCCAAGCATCATCTGAGAGAGCTCTCAAAGCCGGTATGAACCCAGATGCATATTTTGAGATGATCAAGAAGGTCAGAGGGAATACGGATATCCCCCTTATTTGCCTAACCTACTACAACCTCGTTCTCCACAGGGGCATCGATCGTTTCATGAAGGATTGTGTCGAGAGTGGAATAAATGGCATAATAATCCCAGATTTGCCCGTAGAAGAGGCCAAACAGACGATAAGCGAGGCGAATAAGAACGATGTAGATTTCATCCCGCTAATCGCTCCAACGTCTACTGAGGAGAGGATGAAGATTATATCAAGTGCTGCCCATGGTTTTATCTATTTGGTTAGTCTGCTGGGGGTCACAGGGGCTAGGGCAGAACTCTCTGTGACTTTAAAAGATATGATAGGCAAAGTTCGAAGGGCTATAAAGAGAGAAGTTCCCATAGCAGTTGGTTTCGGCCTTTCTTCCCCCCAACATGTGCGTGAGGCGATCATATCTGGGGCCGAAGGTGCCATTGTTGGAAGTGCTATAGTGAATATCATAGCCAAGAACAAGGACGATGAAGAAAAAATGCTGCGTGAGATTAGGGAATTTGTCTCACAGCTTAAAGAGGCAACCATTATTTCATGAGTGATTTCTGTTGTAAAAAAAGTCTAATAAAACAAGGATTAAAACAATCTAAAAAGTGGTACAACAAATGGGGGCAGTGCAAATGGCCGGGATGCGAGTGAAAACAAATGACAGAAATTGCAAATTTATATGAAACAATATTCAAGCGGAAGTCAGTAAGAAGGTACGATCCTAATCCTCTGGATGAAAAAACGCTTGCAGGGATTTTATCATTACTGAACACTCTGAAGCCTCTGTATGGCGGTATCAAAACCGAGGTAAAGATTGTGCCTCAAAAAAACGTCTGGAGTCTGCAGCGGAAAGCCCCGCACTACCTGGCGGTATTTTCCGAAGCCAAAGACGGGTACCTGACAAATGTGGGATTTATGATGCAGCAGATGGACCTGTTCCTTTCGTCTATCGGCATCGGTGCATGCTGGCAGGGAATACCTAAACTTTCAAAGGAAGCCCTGAGAAGTTCGAATCTTAAATTTGTAATTGTTCTTGCGTTCGGCAGACCGGCGAAGACATTATACCGGAAGAGTATTTCTGAATTTAAAAGAAAACCCATTGAACAGATACGTGATTTTGCAGGAGCCGATGAATTGCTGGAACCAGCCAGACTTGCCCCATCCGCCGCAAACAACCAGCCCTGGTTTTTCACCGGCAAAGAAGGGGTTATACACGCATACTGCACCAAGCCGAAGTTCCTAATGGGAGCATGGATCAGAATTGACGTTGGCATAGCTCTCCGTCATATCTGGATTGCCGCAGAACATTTCGGCAAAAACGTTGAATTCCTTAACAACGAAAAAGTTCTGAGTAGTCATCCCAAAGGGTGTCATTACATAGGAACTCTTAGTATCAAGTAAACAAATGTGTCCCCAGAATTCTGTAAAAAGTGGTATAACAAATGAGGACAGGCCATTCAAGAGGCACATCCAATAAAACAAGGATTGAAACTACTAAAAGGATAATGCCCGTTTATCGATTTACCCGACAACCTCTCCTAAAATCATCCCTTCGACTCTTATGGGCTGAAGTTTGCTGACGAGTGTCTTTGCATCCTCCAGTTTTCTCTTGTTATCAGCATAGATTGTGAGCAAAGGCACCCCTTTTTCAGCCCCCTCCCCCTTTTTGAATCCTAACATGATACCTGCCCCTTTATCTCTTGGAGAGCCCGCTGACCTTGCAATCTTGATAATCGCTCTGTTATTTATTGCCTCAATATAACCATCCTTTGGCGATGGCATGTCATGGGTGTACTTTCCAGGCATAATATCATCTGCTTTTATATCTGGATTTCCACCCTGGGCATCGATGATCTCCTTGAACTTCTTCAAAGCCTTCCCTGATTCCAAAGTTTTCTTCGCAAGCTCTATCCCTTTGTCTGGACGTGCTATTCCGCCAAACTCAAGCAATATCCCTGTGAGACTCAATGCCTTCTCAATGAGACTGTTCGGCTCTTTCGCTCCTTCAAGGACTGATAGGACTTCCCTGATTTCCAAGGCTGGACCTACTGCCCTTCCGACTGGTTGCCCTCCATAGGTGATAGCACACCTTGTTGTAACACCTATACGCTCCCCGAGAATTATGAAATCCCTAGCCAATCGCCTTGCCTCTTCACTTGTTGAAATTTTGGTTCCCTCTCCTATGGGGATATCTATGACACAGTATTCTGCACCTACGGCCTTCTTCTTCGCCATTACAGATGCCAAAACCTGCCCAGGGGGATCAAGAGATAAGGGGTATTCAACCCTAATAATTGCATCATCTACTGGTGCTAGGTTCATTCCACCTCCCCACACCAAAGCTCCTCCGACTCTTTGGGCAATCTTTTTAATTGACTGCGCATCATGTTCCACATTACACACAACCTCCATAATGTCAGCGGTTCCGGCAGCAGAACTTATTGCCCTTGATGATGTTTTCGGGATGGTGAGCCCATTAGCAGCAACAATTGAGACCGTGATAGGAGCATACTTATTTCCAGGCACGCCCCCTATGCTATGGACATCTAGGATTGGGGAGACTTCCCAATCCAGTGTTTCGCCTGTTCTAACCATAGCCTTTGTAAGCCAGGTAATCTCATCCATGTTAATCCCATTTATGTTAACTGCCGTAGTGTATGCAGCAAGCTCGATATCCGAAAGGTTGCCAAATGCAATATCATCAACGATTGTATTGATTTCCTCCTGATTCCAAGCATTACCGTAGATTTTTTTCCTGACAAAGTCTATAGAGGCAGGACGAGAGGTAGGGACGATATAAACTTTTTCACCATCCTCCAAATTCAAATCTCTCCATAATTTAATAAATGCTCCTGCCTCACCCCTACTAACCAATGTATCAGTAATACTGACAACTGCTGACAGACTTTTACCTTTAACAGGAACTACCTTTACCCTGTCTTGAGTATGCAATCCCAGATCTTCTGCGTCCTCTCTGTTTAACAACACTTCATGTGCCCCATGTAGAACGTCTATCCTTTTCACTTTGTAAGGGGCTTTATTTCCCATACAACTCACTCCAATCAACCTTTCTTCCCCACTTCTCAAGTGCTCTCAAAAGCTCTGGATGATCTAATGAATACTTTTCCAGAGGGATATTTTTCCTTGACGCATCAACCGCTTGTCGCATTGCCTTAGAACCTGCGCTTGTGCCATCCGGATGACCGTGAATGCCTCCACCAGCCTGTAAAACCACATCGTTTCCGAAGGCGTTAATCTCATAGGGCACCACACCTGGATGAAGACCTCCGGAAGCAACAGGAAAGACTTTCTTGAAGCCATGCCAATCGCTCTTTAAAAAGTCATTGATCTGCTTTACCTCTTCAAGGTCATTCTCCATTTTGCCTTTGGCTGTGCCCGTATGAAGTTGGTCACCACCGCATAGCCTAGCAAGAACCGCCAATGGTAGCATTGACATACCATGTTTTCTATTCCTTGTAATTGCACCATGCATCGTTCTGTGAACATGTATCGGAAGGTTTACAGAACTATCATTTCTCAGTGTCTGTAGTGCCGAGAAGCCAGCAGTCAGAAAATCAATCATAAGCATGTTCGCTCCATGTGCCATTGCAATGTCTGCACGCTCAAGTATCTCTTCTGCCCCCACGGTAATGTTCACTGCGTAAAGAACGGTCCTGTCACTTTCCTCTTTTATGTTGTCAATCTTTTCCATGACATTCTCTAATCTTTCTACCATGGGGCAGAATGTTTGATCGGTCAGGGTCTCATCGTCCTTTATTAGATCGCATCCACCTATGCCCGCATTATAAGCGACCTCTGCAGTTTCTTTTGGACTGAGACCCACCTTCGGCTTGATAATTGTTCCTAAGTGTGCTCTTCCCTCACTCAATGTTCCAACCTTTTTTCGTATCCCCTCTATACCAAAACGAGGGCCCTTAAACTCACTTAAAAAGCTTTTTGGAAGTTTGATATCGATTAGTCTGACATTTTTGAGCGCTCCCAGACCAAAGAGGTTGCCGGCAACAGTGGCAAGGAACTGAGGTATGTTATCGATCTCGAACAAATCAATTGGAAATTCGATCTTCACATTTGAGCCTTCAATCTCAAGGACTCTCGCACCTAATCGCTCATCCACCTCTTTTTCCTTGGTTGAGATGTCTGTCCATGTACCAGTTGATTGTTCTGCTGCAATAGCCCTCGCAGCTCTATCTATTGGCATAGTACTATCGACATAATATGTACATTCTACAAACTCCATTCGCTCATCTCCCTGAATTCCTTCTCAATTAAATCATAAGCGGCATGGGGTGAAATTACTCCCTTTTCGGTGATGACGGCATCTATATACTCTGCTGGCGTGGCATCAAATACAGGGTTGCGGAACCTCACATTTGGGAACTTTTTTGGATCTGCAATCTCACTCACATCTCTTTCCTCAATTTTAACGAGTTCACCTCTCAAACTTTCAGGAGAGAATTTGTATGTCTCTGCACAGACATAGAACGGAATCCTTGCCTCATGAGCAACCAGTGCAATCTGTGATGTTCCAATCTTGTTAATCACCGCACCGTTAGAGCAGACGGTATCTGCACCTACGAAAACAGCCTTTATATCTTCATCTTCGATGATATACCTCACGGCAGAATCTACGATCAGGGTGACATCGACGCCGTTCTCAGCTAGCTCCCTTGCCGTCAAATAGCCTTGATTCCAAGGTCTTGTCTCTGTGGCGAATACCCTAATCTTTTTCCCCTCTCTGTATGCTTGTAGAATCACCGCAATAGAAGCAGAGCTGTTACAGTGCGTAAGCAGGGTATCAGAATCTTCAATCCTATTCGAGCCATAAATTCCGATTGTTTCAACGGCCTTCAATGAGTTTTTAGTGAACTTATTCGCTTCATTCTTTACACTTTCTTTAAATTCATTAACAGTCTTACCTCTCGCTCCTTGGAGAGTCAAGCGTATAGAATTTCTCAACGATATAGCGGTTGGTCTCGTATTTAGCAGTGCTCTTGCACCTTCTGTTAATAGTTTTTTGAGCCCTTCTAAATCATCTTCATTGTAACTTTCAGCAAGCTCTTTTATTGCTTCGGCAGCAACCCTCGCTATCTTTCCAGCCCCTCTAATGCGCATTGTATAAATTTCTATTACAGTCTCGTTGAACGCATCGGGAAAAACTATTTTTTTCATTCACTTTTATATAAGCAAGTCAAGGGCATTTAATCCTTTTTGCCCCTTATTGTTTTTCTGGTGGAGACCACGATAGAATCTCTACTTCTATGGGAATTATTTGAGAACTATACGTTCCAAGGTGCCCATATTTTGCCCCATATTCAAAAGTTCCATTTATTTTGACTTTTCCATAGTATTCAGAGGGACCCATCATTTGTTGTTGATAGAGCTTGTCATAGACTTCTTTGGATATTCCGCCTTCAACCCAGAGCATTCTGCCTTTTGGTACAAGATGCCCTTCAGCATATCCAGAATATTCCAACTTCTCACTCAAAACAATGATCTCAAAGCCATTAAAGTAAAATCCTTCTATAGTAATATAACAGCCACCATATTGATCCGGATTAGTTAACAATTGATCAAATGTAACATCTTGTATTTTCGTTGCCTGTTCTTCAATACAACCGATAGTTAACACAATTATAGATAACAAAAATACACAAGCTAGTGCAGTATATCTATTCATAGTTAGAATTTTTATTTATAATCAAATGTAATAAATTTGATTGATTAATAATATGGCGTATTTATTAATAGGAATAAAGGTATACTGTTACATTCGCCTATAAACTATACACAAATAGGAGGAATATTCATGCAAGGTGCAAGAATGGAGAAATTCATAAATTATGTAGCGCATCCGTTGACCATGCATTGGTGGGGTTTCCTTTTTCACGTTTTCTTGATTATCGGCATTATCACATCAGCTACGAAACTAACGATCGCAAACTTCACGCCCATGTCATGGTTCTTATTAGCCATTGCCAGTATGTTAGCTATGATATGGAATGTCACTGTACGTATACTAGCCAGTATAAAAAGTTAAATGGAAAAGCATTGATATTAAGTCAGGCGATCTAGAGATACACAGATGAATTTGTATTAAGTAATCGTAAAAAAATTACATTAATAATGAGTTAAAATGCTGACAACATACACTTTAAAGATAGTGAGAGTGAAAAATGACGGATAAGACTTCATCGCCATTAATGGGTACGGTGAAATATAAAAATGGAAGCAATTTTCGTAAAACTCTTAATCAAGCTTTAAATATTTTTTTAAAAGATGCTTTACGAGTTGCCATTACAAATCCGTTACAGGCTTATTCTTTCATTAGAACGTTGAGGTGGCAGCAAAAAGCTGCTCGAATAAGATCGAAATTGAAGCAGGAAGGTATCCATGTACCGCCAATTATGATTTTCAGTATTACTAACAGATGCAATCTCCATTGTAAGGGTTGCTATCATCAGGCTTTAGATCGATCCTCCCGGCCTGAAATGAGTGAGGATAAATTAAGAAGTGTTTTTGTAGAAGCAAAGGAACTTGGGATTTCGTTTATGGTCCTTGCTGGGGGTGAGCCGTTGGTTCGTAGGGAGATTTTGGACATAACCAAGAATTTCCCTGAGATCATTTTCCTAGTGTTTACTAATGGTTTGCTAATAGATGATGACTTGCTCGTGAAGCTGAAAGGACAAAGAAATTTCGTACCGGTAATCAGTCTGGAAGGTTGGGAAGAAGATACAGATGCACGTAGAGGTAAAGGGGTTTATGAGCACTTACAAGGAATAATTGAAAAGATTAAGAGTATCGATTTGTTCTGGAGTGTAGCTTTAACTGTAACAAGATCAAACTTTGCTACCGTCACTGATGATCTGTTTATACAGGCCTTAACTGATTTGGGGTGTAAGCTGTTTTTCTTTGTCGAATACACTCCTATTACAGAAGGAACCGAAGATTGGATACTTACGGACGTGCAGAGAGCTAATCTCTTAAATTTGAGGGATTCATTTCGTTCGAAATTTCCTGCCCTGTTCATTGCCGTTCCCGGTGATGAAGAGGAAATCGGTGGCTGCTTGTCTGCTGGGCGGGGTTTTGTACACGTTAGCGCAGAGGGTAATGTCGAACCATGCCCATTCTCCCCATATTCGGATACAAACCTAAGAGATTCGTCACTCAAGGATGCCTTGCAATCCGAATTTCTAAAGACAATTCGTCAAAACCATGAACAACTGAGTGAAACAGAAGGTGGTTGCGCGCTCTGGATAAAACGCGAATGGGTTCGATCTTTGCAACATACGAAATAACTTGAAGGAATGTATTAGAAGCTTATTTCCTTTCCTGCAGGTCAACTAAAAACAGGTTTAATTAAGCAGATTCTTGGTAATCCGTAACTCCTCTTGCCATATTTACAATTAATTTTATTAATCTAACCAATATGCCAATTCCTATTCCAAAGGAAATGAAGATTAGAGCTATAGTAACTCCAAAATGCACAGAACCGGCTATTGCCGTGTTGGGCATTACGCTAAAGTCGAAGGGAAAGACAGATAGGAGAGTTGCGACTGTGGCAAGTCCAAATGAATCTATTACAATCTGAAGGACCTCGCGCAATATGTATTTGTCCAATATAATCAAGACAATATTGCACATTATGGTGATTATTAGGGTTGTATTAAGAATTGGCAGCCATAAACTAATGTCCGCTGTAAAAAGGGGCTGTCTTATCCAGGTTGTAATGCCTCCGACTGTTTCCAAATGATAATAAGCAACATATTGATTGAAGAAATTGAAGAATATTAACAAAACAAAACTAAAAGCTATGGCAAAGGCAGAAGCTGTTATTCTAGCATCTCGCTTACTTATGGCGTATTTCTCTACTTTAGTTCTGATTATTTTTCCCAAATCCGAATCGGTAATTGGTTTATGTTCTCGATATTCATCGGTTACCTCTAAAGGGGCTATCATTTTTTCCGCAATATCGCCAGCAAAAGGTAGCCTGTATAGCTCACCACTGTAGGCTTTGCTCATAAGGATTATCCATAGTATGAATCCGAGAATAAATATAATCGAGGAAAATGCACTGCCAACTACCGGTATTAATCCAAAAATAATCCCCAAAAAGGTGATAGTGCCGAAGACTACTATAGACTGGGCAGCATGAAAACGAACCCAGCTATTTTTCTCTTCTAAAATAAAAAATACAATACCGCTTATCCATCCACCAATATAGCATAATAATCCAGCAACATTTGGCAATAGCCCTGTGCTTGTTGCTTCAGATATTTTTCGTTTCTCTTTCTCTATTTGTTCTCTTGCCTCAATCCTTGCCTTCTCCTCCTCGTAGATTCTCTTTTTTTCCTCGGGTGATAATTCCATAGTAATCAAATCTTTATTTTACATTTTAATCTCATACTAGTTATAAATATTCTTATTTTAAATAACTGGAGTTAGAGAAAAGTAACCGTATATTGGTTTTATTTATGGATTTGAATTTGAGAGTTGTGGCCTAAATATTGGGACTTATATTAATTCGTAGTAAAAATTATCTTTTTTAAATAGAATTCTCTTTAGAACCTGTTGCATGCTTAGTTGAGGCTCATACTTCTATCATTATTTTATCATCTTGAATATTCACATTGTAGGTTGCAATCCTACGTGGTGACTTGAGAGCCTTGCCAACTGCGGATAAAATGCCAGATCCTTTTAACCATCGCACAACATCGCCATTTTTCAAGTCAAATTGAGAACTATGCTTGGGACAGGTAATAACGGTGCCTTCGAGTCTGCCCTGGGACAATTTTCCCCCCATATGAGGGCAGCGATTGTCAGTAGCATAGTACTGGTTGTCAACCCTGGCTAAAAGGATTTCACGTCCACCAACGTCGATCTCTTTCATGGCTCCGTTTTCTATTTCCCCTACATTACCTAATTCGATCATGTTGTTCATCTTTTCTTCACTTCCCTGAAATATAAGCTATGAACTGATTTTACTTATTTTTTTGTGTGATTATCAAAAATATCGGGCAAAAAAAACAAACACATATTACTTCGAAATCCTGATACAACATTAAATATAAAGGTCTATAACAGTACCGTCATCTAATATAGTATAATGTATGCAGATACACATGTCCAAGGATTAAGAGATAGTTAGTTAAAATATCTCCTAAACCAATTGTGACTTGTAAAGTCTTATCAGGCGGTTCAATAATGCCCAAATTTAGATGCACCGTTTGTAATTATGTCTATGGTGAACAAAAGGAGGGTAAGAACTTCTCAGAGTTACCTATCGATTGGAAATGTCCTGTGTGCAATGCTCCTAAAACTGCTTTTATCTCATTAACATATCATCGCGGCAAAAAGCCTTCAGGGGAGAAAACAGTTTCCGATGTTTTGATTGAACAAATGGCAGAGTGGGGTATTAAATATGTTTTCGGTATACCCGGGACATCTTCTTTGGGACTAGTAGATGCTATAAGGAAAAATAGTGATTTGAAATATATTCAGGTGCGACATGAGCAAACTGCTGCATTTATGGCTTCTGCTTATGGTAAGCTTACGGGACACTTAGCCGCATGTTTGACCGTAGCTGGTCCCGGAGCCACTAATCTGGCCACGGGGCTACATGATGCTAAACTGGACCATTCTCCTGTTCTGGCTCTCACTGGACTTGTGAAGAGACAATTAATTGGACCGGGTTCATTCCAGGAAATCGATCAATACTCTTTCTTCGAACCAATCTGCGTATTCAACAAGATTTTAATGTCTGAGGATCAAACAACGACACTTACAACCCTAGCAATCAAGCATGCATTGGTGGAAAGAGGTGTTTCTCATATCAGTGTTCCCAACGATATTCAGAAACTTCCGTGCGATGCAACTATATTACCTTTAGAAGGGAGAATACCCAACAGGAATATAACGCAGTGTGAATTGCTCATTAAGAAGGCTGCCAAAGTTATTGACGAAGCAAAAAGAACAACAATAATTGCAGGATTCGGTGCGATGGGTCAGGGTGAAAAATTGTTAGATCTTGCCCAAAAGATTACTGCACCCATTGTAACAACGTTCAGGGGAAAGGGAGTGATTGACGAAGATAACGACCTTTATGTTGGTAGTCATGGCACAATAGGGTCCATGGCAGCTGCTAAACTGGTGCGTTCAAGTGACTTGTTAATCGTAATAGGTTCTTCATTTTCAGACATGACGCAAATTCCTGAAAAGAAAACGATACAGATTGATATGGACCCCATGATGATCGCCAAGAACTATTCTATGGAAGTTGGGCTGTGGGGTAACAGTGCTAACTTATTACCTAAACTTACAGAAGCTGTTAAAGAAAATAAGAATAAAGAGCGATTACTCGAAATAGTTAAGTTGAAGAAAGAGTGGATTGATTTGCTGATGCGAGAGGCAGACCCCTCTCTAAAACCGATACGACCGCAGTACATAATCAAGGTACTGAATGACAAAATATCCAGTGATGCCATCATTTCTTTAGATATTGGAGATAACGGCTGGTTGTTCGGCAGAAACTTCTGGATGAAGAGCACCCAAAAGCTGGTGATGTCGGGTTATCTGGCATCTATGGGTGCAGGATTGCCGGGTGCTATGGCAGCACAGCTAGCCTATCCTGACAAACAGGTTATTTGTATTACAGGAGACGGTGGCTTTTCGATTGTTATGGGTGACTTCCTTACGGCTGTGAAATACGAACTGCCCATTAAAATCTTTCTTTTTAACAATAAGCAACTGGGCATGATAATGCAGGAGCAGAAGGTTGAACATTATCCAAATTGGCAAACTGAACTGTATAATTGTGATTTTGCAGAGTATGCGGAAAACTGTGGTGGTAAGGGAATTAAGGTAAGGGATCCACAAGAGCTAGAATCGGCTGTGGAAAAGGCACTGTTACTCGATAAACCCGTTGTCGTAGATATCGATACTGATCCAAAAAGGTTCGTGTAAGAATTAATTAACGATGATCAGAGTAGAGAAAAGGGATATAACTTATATTCTAAAAAGTAACCCTAGAAATTATAAATATTAATTACTATTTTTTAACACTTTATCCAACTAAAAATTAAATAATAATTTAAATAATTATTAATACATGAAAGACAGAAAAATCCTGAAGGTCTGATCGAGTTATATGATTACTCTGCCCACGGACATCTTGATCCTCAACGACGAATCTTTCTGAAGAAGCGGTTAAAAAGCGAATTGCGATTCTTATACACAGTCATTTCCCATTTTTCTGCTCCTTTTTCTACTTTATTTACTTTAAAATCTTCAAGAGATTCTAAAGATTCCAATTCTCCGGCGTCCAGCCAAACACTATTACATTCAATGCATACATCAACTTCAATATCTTCAGCAGTTTCAATATCCATCAAGCCTTTACATCGAGGACAAATCAATTGACTATCGCTCTTTGTACCAACATTTTTCGATAAATAGTCAGCTAATTTATTATCCTTTAATAATCGTTTTAATTCACCTGGATCTAACCAGGTCCCATTACATTTTGGACAAGTATCAATAACGATGTTTGGGCCAAATATCTCAACTTCCCGTTTATCCATTTTTACCCAACATTTGGGGCAGTCAATTTTTCCTTTCTGCAATTCACTTTTTAGTGACATAATATCACATCAAGATCATTCAAAGGCTATAATATAATTTACTGAGCATGAGCTAAATGCAGCGAAAAAAGCAGGTTCTTGTTTTGGGAGTTTTTATTCCTTTTTTATCCGATCATATCCTATCAATATTGAACAAGTTTAGTTTTAATGATTCATGAGTCGTACAGACCCTGATACGCTCTGTCGATCGAAATTATGTTAAATCATTTATCCCGTCCCAACTCTCGGAATAACTCCTCTCACATTTGCGTTCTCTGGCATTTATCTTGATAGGAAGGTAGTTTGGTATCAGGAATAAATAAAAAAAGTTCACCTCTACTTTTTGACGGTGATCTTCATAAACATGTCTGTTAGCTCCATTTTATAGGAATCCTTGAATTTTGTTTGGTCTAGAATGCTCTTGACTTTGGTCCGGTATTCGCTCCTACTAAAGCCATGAAACTTTAGAACGAACCTCAAAATCTTATAGCGTAGAAATCCATATTCGCTAATCAAGTTATCAGCTTGGTTTTTAGGAAAGTCCGAACAACCGTCAAATATCCATCCTTCTTTGCCATTTTTTAATACACGTAAACATTCATCAAATATTTTCACCGGGTGCGTCCAGTGATGCAAAGAGCCTGTACTAACAATGAAGTCAACCGAATTTTCTGCAAAGGGAAGGTTCATAGCATTCTCATGTTCGAATCGTACATTTGATAATCCTCCAGCGTGTCTTCTCGCAATTTCCACCATTTTCTTGCTTAAATCGATGCCCCAAACTTTTGCACTTGGTGCTGCTTTTGCAATCTCGATTGCTAAATAACCTGTTCCCGAACCAACGTCCACAATAGTACCACTTTTGATCTGTTCCGTAATAGTCTTCGACAGCTTCTTTTGCGGCTTTTTAAGAAGCCTAGCCGGTAAAGCGTTGTAAAGTACTGCAGCTGGAGCCGGAATCTCTTCAGGCATTTTATGTAGATTCCTTATGAATTCTGTCAAAGACATAAAACCTCTATACTAATCTAATAAAACTATAATTAACTTAATATTGTAGATACGTTTAATTAAAAGTTATACCAAGATTATCAGCCCTATATTGAAATTCTTGCTAATATTATGCCTGCTATCTTATTATGGATTTTATCATTAAAAGTGAAGATTTGTCTCTGTTGAAAACGATAATGGGCTGATCGAGAATAATATGTTTTGATCGTTTGATGATCTTTTCCAATAACTTTATTAGCATTGAATTAACGTCGGGATGTTTGCTCTTTTGTTGCTGAAAATTCTAATTAAATAAGGATTTTAAGATTAGAACACAACAAGTATTAAATTATTTTTTTATATTATGGTCTACTGGTTAATACCGATAAATTTAAGTTTCATAAGTGTGTTACAGTGTCACATACTAACACACAGGTGAGAAAATGAGTGACGTAGGTAAAAGCGTGCGCATGGAAAGAATACTGGATAAAAAAAGCGGCAATACTGTTATTGTGCCAATGGACCACGGGATCTCGTCCGGTCCCATAGAGGGTCTAACTGACATGAAGAAAGCCACTAATGCAGTTGCAGAAGGTGGAGCAGATGCGGTCTTGCTCCATAAAGGAATTGTTAGGGCAGGACATAGAGGATATGGACGAGACATCGGTTTGATAGTTCACTTATCTGCCAGCACATCCTTAGCTCCGGACCCGCTCAATAAAGTGAGGGTTACAACAGTAGATGAGGCGATCAAACTTGGAGCCGATGCTGTGTCAGTACACGTAAACATAGGGGCGGAGAACGAGCCAGAGATGCTTATCGAGTTAGGCGAGACCGCTCAGATTTGTGAGGAATGGGGAATGCCACTTCTAGCAATGATGTACCCAAGGGGGCAAAAAGTCACAGATGAGCATGATGTTAAGTTCGTGAAGCACGCCGCCAGGGTAGGGGCAGAACTAGGTGCCGATATAATAAAGACGAACTACACAGGCACATCAAAATCTTTTAGAGAGGTGGTACAAGGAACTCCGATACCCGTGGTTATAGCAGGAGGACCTAAGATGGGGACTGACCAAGAGGTATTGGAAATGATAAAGGATGCGATAGATGTTGGTGCGAGAGGAGTATCAATAGGAAGGAACATATTTCAACATAGAAATCCAACAAAAATGACGCGTGCCGTAGCAGACATCGTGCACAAAAACATTTCCGTCAAAGAAGCATTGGAGATTCTGGAATGAAAAAAAGCATCTGGATTAAAGCAGATCAAAGCTCTTGGAAAATTCGTAAAAAAAGTGTTACAGACGGTCTGGAGTGCGGAGTGGATACCATACTTGTCGACGAAGACGATGTTCACAAGGTAAGAGAGCTCGGAAATATTAAAATAGCTGCATTTTTTCGAGACGGTGAAAGCGATGCAGATATTCTGGTGGTGGGTAAAAACAGCGAAGGTGATGC
>JBHPDI010000013.1:0-26861 GCA_042577985.1 Halobacteriota archaeon
ATTTTTTGATACACATATTTACATAGAGCTTAGCTGGGGGCTCTCGTCTGAATTTTCAAAAATTCCAAAATCGATTAATTCATTTTGTTTAAATTTTGATATTTTTAAAGATAAACTATCTAAGAGGTTTGGGCAAGAGGCGAGTGATTGAGACGTGATTTGGTCAATATTTAATGAACTTATTTAAGATATATTTATATGTGACAAGTATTTAGATTGTAATATGGATATTTTCTGGATGATTCGCTCAGGTATTTTTTTTGTAGCTGGTTTATTACCCATTCTTTTTCCAAAAAAAGTTAACAAATTTCAGAATTATGTGCTTGAAAAACTCCATATTAAATACAAAATAAAATTTGAAAAGAAAGCTTATTTTTATACTGGCATTTTCTTCATAATTATATCAATAATCTTACTTGTATTTGCAATCACTCATTAATTACCCCTCCTTACTCTGTATAGATCAGGATACATAACAGTGGATAGAAGAAGAACTCATTTCAAAATCAATTAAATCTACCTTAAAAATCACCCGTTAACCATCACTTTTATAACTCCCCCGTTGAAATCTAAATTAAGGTTATTGCCTTGCCAAAGATTTCCAGAAGGAAGCTTATTCTTGCAACATGTGCCATAGGAGCCAGCGCCATATTGGGCGGACTATACGCTTCCATCAGCTCAAGGCAAAGCATTGCACCTTTAGAGCCAACAGGTGATACAAGCAAAGTTTATATCGTGAAGGGGGAGGACAGATCAGAATGCGTAAAAACTCTTTTTGAATATTTTTCCGATGGCATTCTGAAAGGCGAATCCGTCGCCATAAAAGCCAACTTCAATAGCCCTGATCATTTTCCCGGCACTACTCACCTGGGAACCCTGGAAGCAATTATTAATGTTTTAAAGGACAGGGGCATAAACGAAATAAACCTGGCTGAACGTAGCGGTGCTGGAGATACCAGAAGAAACCTTGGAACTCTTGGTGTCTTTGATTTAGCTGAGAAGCACGGTGTTAACGTAACAGTCCTCGACGAACTCGATAAAAACGGATGGGTTCAGATTCCTGCCAATGGAACCCATTGGATTAGGGGATTTTCAGTAGCCAAGATATTTTGGGATTCACCTCTAAATATACAAACTTGCTGTCTGAAAACCCATCGATTCGGAGGGCATTTTACAATGTCCTTGAAAAACTCAGTTGGATTGGTGGCAAAACGTATACCAGACAGCATTTACGATTACATGACAGAGCTTCATACTTCTCCTTTTCAAAGAACTATGATCGCCGAGATTAACCGATTTTACAATGTAGATCTAATAATAATGGATGCACTGAAAGCCTTTGTCAGTGGTGGTCCGGATAAAGGCACCCTTGCTGAACCCGGAGTGATGTTGGCAAGTACGGACCGAGTGGCAATAGACGCTGTTGGAGTGGCAATTCTTAGACTGTTGGGTTCAACCAAAGAGGTGATGACTGGGGAAATCTTTGATCAGGAACAAATAAGAAGGGCTGCCGAACTAGGTATTGGGATAAATTCTGCCGAAAAGATAGATTTGATTCCTGTAAATAATGATACCGTGGAAATTGCCGATAGAATCAGAACAAAACTTCAGGAGAATATTTAGTACCTTAACTTTGATTTAAAAAAATGAGAAGATGATAAAAATGGAAAATTCAAACGACTTAATTTGCCAGAGCTGCGGCATACCAATTATAAATAAAGAAGATTTTGGAACAAATTCAGACGGCAGTAAAAATGCAGAATATTGCCAATTCTGTTACAAGGAAGGAAAATATACTGATGAAGGCATTACAATGGAGCAGAAAATTGAAAAGAACATAGAGATTGCTAAAAAGATGGGGATGCCAGAAGAGCAGGCAAAGGAAATTGCAAACAGTATCATTCCAAAACTTAAAAGATGGCAAAATAATTAATTTTTTTTTTCAAAACCACGCCGGGAGAGGGATTTGAACCCTCGTGTCCCGAAGGGACACTGGTTTAGCAAACCAGCGCCTTAGACCAGACTTGGCTATCCCGACTTTCTGCCTATATCATCAATGTATGCAAATATCAATATGTTTAAACGAGATAAATAATTTTGCTTTCCCATCTTTTTATTAAAAGTTAATGGTGGACACGCTTTCGGTTGCAGCACCTTCCCCGATCAGTGATCCAAAAACTCGTCTCCACTCCGTACCCCCACGAGCGGCAGAATTCCACGGTAGGTCTGCTTCCTTCCGGACCTGGACCGGTGCCCATGGTTAAGATGTGAAGACAAGCTCTCCAGTTAGCCCCCACATCAAATACTGACCCCGTAGGACGAGGCTTCACAGTAAAGTTATTAGGTTTAGTCGAAGTTAGAGCTCCTCCCTCAAGCTTCGCCCCTCGCATATCGACGGTTTCGAGTTACAAGTGACGTCGAACCACCCAGGCTAGCCCACCAATTTGATATCGAATCTGAAACTAATAAACCTATCGCAGGAAGAAATTCTCTCCCTTTTGGGAACTGAGTATATTATATTGAAAACAATAAACTTATCATGGTTTATGCGAATAGGAGAGATGATGATGGAAGAACTGGTCGGATATGTGACTGGAAACACGAAGAGAATTCAGATAATACAGGTATTGGGAAAAGGCAAACTTGAAGTTGGCAAAGTTGCCAAGATTACACATACGCCAGAGAGATTAACCGTGAAGGTCCTAAAAGGATTAGAAGAAAAAGGACTAGTCAAGGCAGACGGCAAAACATACACTCTAACAGATGTTGGTGCCGAGGTAGAAAGCAGGATTAAAAGTTTGTGACTCGCTGGGGGGCTGTAGGGTAGTCTGGTTATCCTATGAGACTGGGGGTCTTGTGACCGGAGTTCAAATCTCCGCAGCCCCATACATCGATCCGATCGGAAGATAAGTTACACCCTATTATCTTAGGATAGAGGCATTATACTGATTCTTTGGGAGTTTCAATTAATTCTGGATCCAATAAAAACTCAAGCGTTGAACTTAATGCTGTGATTGTTGTTGTTCTAGCTATAGTCTCTTTTTTGGGGTGTACAGAAAATATTCTGTAGGTATTACTTAATTCTAAAAGTGGCTCATGTCTTTTTGGGATAATATTGTTATATTTCTCTTTATGATCAAGATATTCTCCTATAGAATTTCCCAATGTCATTTCATCGAGCTGTGTTTCTTTTGGTTGAGCTGATTTCATAAGATATAGGAGCCGAGATTCAATTGCAGAGAATGCCATTGCCACCGTTGAATTATTACATCCTTCGAAATAGCAATGAATTGCTTCACCTAATCTTTTAATTTCAATAGGGCTTAGAACTGAAAGCCTCTCCCGTATTTCATTCTCTGAATCTTGAAAAATATTTTTTACACGAGTTATATTATCTTCAAACTCCTTTCTTTCAGAAAGATACCTTGTATCATTTAGTCTTCGAATACATCCGAGCAGAGTGTTTTTATTTTCTTCCAAATGTTTAACCCCGAACATGTCACATATTTCTGATATTCTTTTTATCAAATCAAATCTTTTTCTATAATGGGGATAATAACAGAAATATGGGTTAGAAGTAGAATCCTTATCAAGGTAATAATTTTTTACTGTATCTTCCTTTAATTTATCACATAAATCACCAATGCCTCGTAAAGATTCTATGTAATTTGTACAATATTCCATGGGTCTTTAGTCACCTCTTTCCCTTCTAGCCCGCTCCCATAAGTTGTTAAGTTTTCATTTTATTAATCATTTTCCTTCTCCCTTTAAATCCCACTTTGTGTAGCTTTGTGCAAGATGAATTATATTTGTAAAAGATATTCACAAAGCTTTGATTCAGCGTTATACTATACCATGGTTCTTGTGAAAAGAATTCAAATCTCTACAGCCCCATAAAATACGTCTAATGTCGATGTCTTATTCGTTAAATTTATAACCTTTTATGTTTTTTACTTATCCAATGGATAATAACGACACTCGTAACAGATTAGCAGAGAAAATGGCAGGGGAAATAACGCTATCTGATTGTCCAGGTAAAACGCTTAAGAAATGGAGAAAAAACTTTGAGATTTCGCAGATAGAACTCTCAAAATCTTTAGGATTGTCGCCTTCTGTCATCAGTGACTATGAATCTGGGAGAAGGAAATCCCCTGGCACCTTGATTGTCGGTAGAATCGTAGATGCATTACTAGAATTGGACTTACGAAAAGGGAGTAAAAAACTTACCTCCTATGAAGACATCCTGAGCAGTGGATTCAACACCAATGCAATTTATGATATGTATGAATATTCGACGCCGATTCTGCTTGAAAATTTTGCCGAGCTAATCGGAGCTGAGAAGATCTTTGGAGACTTCAACAAGGTTATCAACGGTTACACCATCATAGACAGCATAAAAGCGATTCTGGAATTATCTTCAAACGAATTTTATAGATTATACGGATGGTCCACGGAGAGAGCACTGATTTTTACTAAACTATCGACAGGCAAATCGCCGATGGTAGCCATCAGGGTGGCCAACCTAAAACCTGGTGCGGTAGTACTCCAAGGACTTGGCAAATCAGAAATAGATCCGACTGCGAGAAAGATCGCGGAAATAGAACAAATTCCCTTAATGAGAACCACTTTTCCCATAAAACAAATTATCGAATCTTTGAGGAGAGGAAAATGAGCATTGGAATCACAAGCTATGGAGTATACATTCCCCGCTATAGGATCAAGATAGAGGAAATTGCGAGAGTTTGGAAGGACGACCCCGAAAGCATCAAAAAAGGATTGAAGGTATACGAAAAGTCAGTGCCAGATATGGATGAAGACACTGCGACCATTGCAGTAGAGGCGGCGAGAAATGCAACTCGCCGAAGCAATATCAATCCTAAAGAAATCGGGGCAATCTACGTAGGATCAGAGAGTCACCCCTATGCTGTTAAGCCAACTGCGACAATAGTCGCAGAGGCAATTGAAGCGACACCCAATTTGACCGTTGCAGATTTTGAGTTCGCTTGCAAAGCTGGCACAGCAGCAATCCAAGCCTGTATGAGTGGAGTTGCTGCCGGATTTATCAAATATGGCATGGCAATTGGATCTGATGTCTCACAGGCTGCACCGGGGGATGCTCTTGAATATACGGCAGCTGCAGGTGGTGCCGCATATATCATCGGACAAAAGAATATCATCGCTGAAATAGAGGATACGTTTTCTTTTACGACTGATACGCCAGACTTCTGGCGTCGTGAGGGAATGAGTTATCCACTACATGGTGGTAGATTTACTGGCGAGCCAGCATATTTTAGGCATGTCGTTTCCGCGACAAAAGGTTTGATGACGAAGATTGATTCGAAGCCCGGAGACTACGACTTTGTGGTATTTCACCAACCGAACGGCAAGTTCCCTCTGCGTGTAGCAAAAAAGCTTGGATTCAAAAAAGGGCAAATTCTACCAGGTTTGATAGTGCCAAAGTTGGGCAACACCTACTCTGCTTCATCCTTGATCAGTCTTGCAGCTGTTTTCGATGAGGCAGAGCCAGGCTCTAGAATACTTATGACGTCTTTTGGCTCTGGGGCAGGTAGCGATTCGTTTAGCATTACAATTAAAGAAGGAATCAATGAAATGAGGGGCAAAGCGCCGACCGTTCAGGAACTATTGAAAGGTGCACTATATTTAGACTATGCACTATATGCAAAGCACATGGGAGTGGTGTAGATGAGAGAGGTTGCGATAATTGGAGTGGGATTTACAAATTTCGGTGAGATATGGGACAAATCATTTCGCGATATATTCGTCGAAGCAGGAATGAGTGCCTTGGAAGATGCATCTGTAGGTGGAGAAGATATCGATGCCCTTTATGTGGGAAACATGAGTGCAGGCAAATTCGTTGACCAGGAGCATATAGGCTCCTTAATAGCAGACTATTCTGGACTGGCTTCGCTACATGTGCCTTCCGTTCGCGTAGAGGCGGCGTGCGCCTCAGGTGGAGTTGCACTATCACAGGGGGTGCTTGCGGTCGCTTCTGGGTACCATGATATCGTAGTAGCAGCAGGCGCGGAGAAGATGACTGACGTGGGAACAGAGGGAGCAATAGATGCGCTCGCTTCAGCTGCTGATAGAGAATGGGAAGTTCTCATGGGCGCGACGTTTCCAGGTTTGTATGCAATGATGGCAAGATTGCACATGCACAAATACGGTACTACGAGAGAACAACTTGCCATGGTAGCTGTGAAGAACCATCTTAATGCTACGATGAACCCAAAAGCCCAATATCGTAGAGAAATATCGGTTGATGATGTCATAAAATCTTCCTTAGTTGCTGATCCTCTTCGACTTTTAGATTGCTCCCCCATAACCGATGGTGCAGCAGCTGTTATACTTGCACCATCTGAAATTGCAAAAAATTACACAGATTCACCTGTCTACGTAAAGGCATCAGCACAGGCAACTGATACTATATCCCTCCATGATCGAAGAGAAATTACTACGTTGGATGCAACGGTACATGCGGCAAAAAAAGCATACAAGATGGCATCCATCGAGCCCAATGATATCAACTTGGCTGAGGTGCATGATTGTTTCACCATAGCTGAAATATGTGCAATAGAGGACCTTGGATTCGTTCCAAAAGGCAAGGGTGGACCTGCCACGGAAGAGGGTATAACTGCTTTGGACGGAAAAATTCCGGTGAACCCTTCTGGCGGCTTGAAGGCATGTGGACATCCTGTAGGAGCGACGGGAATAAAACAAGCAGTTGAAATTACCCTCCAGCTAAGGGGAGATGCATGTAAGCGGCAAGTTAAAGGTGCAGAGGTTGGCCTAACCCATAACGTTGGTGGAACAGGTGGAACGGCAGTAGTACATATACTAAGCATAAATAACTGAGGTGTTCATATGGCAGCCCCAAGATTTTGGAGAAAGATACCTGCAAGGTACAATTTAATAGGAACCGAGTGTTTGACATGTGAGGAATGCTACTTTCCGCCACGTGCAATGTGCCCCGCTTGTAGAAGGGGAGGTAAAATAAAGAAGAGAAAGTTCAAAGGCATCGGCGAAGTAGTCACCCATACTGTAATACATTCTGCTTCAGATGCATTTGATAGACAGACTCCTTATGTGCTCGCAATAGTCCGATTGCATGAGGGACCATGCATGACAACTCAGATAGTCTGTAATCCAGATGAAATTGAGATTGGCATGAAGGTGCGATCTGTCTTTAGAAAAATAGCTGAGGATGGTAAGGATGGTGTTATTTGCTATGGCACAAAATTTGAGCCAATCTGAAGAGAGGTAACTTGAATGAATAAAACGTCAAGGATTTCAGGTCTATATAAACTCAATCCCAAAGAAAGGCTAGAAAAGGTGCGGGATTTCGCAAACTTGGATGAGGAGTCAGTCGAAAGTATCAGGAAAAGCGGTGCACTTAGCATAGATCAAGCAGACAAGATGGTAGAGAACGTAATAGGATCCATAGAGATTCCCTTAGGTATTGCTACAAACTTCGTCATTAATGGAAAAAACCATCTCATACCAATGGCCATAGAAGAGCCTTCTGTCATCGCTGCTGCTAGCAACAGCGCCAAAATGGCGAGGGATAAAGGGGGATTTACAGCTAATACTACAGAACCAATAATGATTGGACAGATTCAGCTGATTTGTGAGGATACAGAAAGGGCAGAAAATGCCATCCTGGGGGCAAGAAAAAAAATCTTGGACACAGCAAACGAACAAAATCCAATCCTATTAAAATTTGGCGGCGGTGCTAAAGACATCGAAGTGAGAACTATTGAAACTCTAACTGGCAAAATGGTAATCGTTCATCTGCTTGTGGACTGTAGAGATGCCATGGGTGCAAATACGATCAATACGATGTGTGAGGGGATAGCACCCCTAATTGAACAACTGACATCAGGCAGAGTATATCTCAAAATAGTATCCAACTTGGCAGACAGACGATTGGCCAGATCGAAAGCGGTTTTTTCCAAGAAGGCATTAGGTGGAGATGATGTCGTTGATGCTATTCTCCGAGCATATTATTTTGCTGCCGCAGATCCGTATCGATGCGCGACACATAATAAAGGCATAATGAATGGCATTACTGCAGTGACATTAGCGACTGGCAATGATACCAGAGCAGTAGAGGCGGGTGCGCACGCATATGCATCTCTCTCTGGCAGATATAGACCATTGACAACATATGAGAAAACTGAAGAGGGGGATCTGGTCGGATCGATAGAATTACCAATTGCAGTTGGTCTAGTTGGCGGCGCAACCAAGGTACATCCAGTAGCCATCGCGAACTTGAAGATACTTGGAGTGAAAACCGCTTCGGAATTAGCAGAGGTCATGGCATCAGTTGGATTGGCACAAAACCTTGCTGCACTTCGTGCTTTAGCAACAGAAGGAATACAGAGAGGTCACATGTCCTTGCATGCAAAAAATATTGCAGTCACGGCCGGCTCAACCGGCGATATGGTGGATAGAGTTGCAAGTGCTCTTATTAGAGAAGGAATAATAAGATTGGATAGGGCTAAAGAGCTTCTAGAGGAGATGTCGGAGAAGGAAAGATGAGAAAGGAAAAAGTTATCTTACCAAGATTGACGAAGATGAAAAAATCCGGAAAGAAGATTACCATGCTTACTGCCTATGATTGCCTTCTAGCACAGATATTGGACGAAGCAGGAATAGATGTATTGTTAGTTGGAGATTCCATGGGGAATGTTATCTTGGGTTATGAGAATACCATTCCAGTGACTATGGGGGATATCATCCATCACACAAAAGCAGTTTCCAGAGGGGTAAAGAACGCTTTAGTGGTCAGCGATATGCCTTTCATGTCATATTTTAGTTCAGAAGAGGCTCTAAAAAATTCTGGCAGATTGATCCGAGCTGGTGCTGGAGCCGTCAAACTAGAGGGTGGTCTGGCGTTTGAGGATAAAATCAGAACGCTTACTGAGGCGGGCATCCCTGTCATGGGGCACATTGGATTGATGCCACAACACATACACCAAATGGGGGGTTACAAAGTCCAGGGCAAGACCCCTGAAGAAGCAAAAAGGATAAAGGAAGATGCAAAGGCTGTCGAAAGAGCAGGAGCCTTCTCAATAATATTGGAAGGAATACCCTTAGACCTGGCAAAAGACATCACTGAAGAACTCAAAGTTCCTACAATTGGCTGTGGTGCAGGACCTCACTGTGACGGACAGGTCTTGGTAACCCACGATCTCCTGGGCTTCTATGACTTTGTTCCAAGATTTGTGAAGAGATACGCAAACTTGAGAAAAATCATCTTGGAGGCATCCATAAAATATAAAGGAGAGGTGAGGGAAGGTATATTTCCCACCGATCACTATAGCTATGATTGAAGATTGGCAAAAACAAAAAAAGAATAGATTACCAATTGATAAATAAATAAGAAATATACTGATACTGCTTTTACTAATGCAATTTCAATTGTTCTCTTCTACTTCCTAGCAGCAGCAAAACCCTCTCAGTCGCTACCAGAAATATATGACATCTTCTTAACCCACTAATCTTCTTAATGAACTGATCAAATCCAACCGCCATCATCTGAGCTGATACGCTGTCGCCATCAGATTAAGACTTAGAGGATGGTGTTATTAGATTAGAAGGAGAGGACGTACATTTGGGCTGACGAAAATATTTTATTTCATGACTCGTCAGTCGCTACAAAAGATGCTCTGCGATGTTATCAAAGATGGTTTGTTCACAATAGATGCACCGTAATCGGATTTTCCCCTGGGACTTATCAATGGTGAATTTAGATACTACTGGCTCACGTGTGTTAGAGATGCAATTTGGGTTGGCACACCTTACAACACCCTCGACTACATCTGGCAGAATTACATTATCCTTTTTGTTAACCTTATAGTCGCGTATGATATTGATGGTGGCTAAGGGTGCAATTAGAGCAATCTTGTCCACTTCATGTGGATTTAACTCTCGATCCTCAACTTTTACTATGTCTTTTTTATGCGTCTTCTTAGACTGCACATTCATAACTGCGCTGACTACCGCATCAGATTTCCCGATGATGCCAAGTATCTTGAGCACGTTTAATGCCTGCCCAGGTGTGATATGATCTATCACGGTCCCATTTCTGATCGGATGAATCCTCAGCTCTCTTTTCATACATCACACCCCAATACCAAAGATAAAATCGCCATCCTGACCGGAACGCCATAAAAAGCTTGCTTGAAATATTTAGCATATTTAGTGGAATCAACATCTACATCTATCTCGTCTACCCGTGGTAGAGGATGCATGATTATCATGTCTTCTTTGCAGTTTTTCAATGATTCTAAAGAAACTCTATAACTTCCTGCAACCTTTTGGTATTCACTTATGTCTGGGAACCTTTCCCTTTGTATACGCGTGACATAGATGACATCTGCATCCTCTATGACATCTTCCAATTTGGTGGTTTCATAGACATTTATTCCACGTTTTGTCAGATCCTCTTTGATCTCAATTGGGATACAAAGCTGTTCCGGAGAAACCAAAGATATTTTAGCACCATATAGTGATAGGGCATAAGCAAGCGAGTGAACTGTCCTGCCATATTTAAGATCGCCTATTAGCACTATGTTCAGGTTGTGAAGATGACTCTCTCGCTTGATAGTGTACAAATCAAGCAATGTCTGGGTTGGATGATGCCCCGCACCATCGCCAGCATTTATGATGGGAACGTCTGACATCTCTGCTGACATCCTTGCCGAACCCTCTTTTGGATGGCGTAGCACTATAACATCTGCATATTCCCCCACTACTGTGATGGTATCTGCAAGCATCTCGCCTTTTGATGCCGAACTGGCCTCGGTAGATACCATGCTAATGGTCTCTCCGCCCAATCGCTTCATAGCAGTCTCAAAAGAAAGCCGAGTACGGGTGGAAGGTTCATAGAACAACATCGCCAAAATCTTACCATCTAACAGATTAGAACTACTTTTTAAAGCAAATGTCTCAAGTGTTTCAGCCCTTTGGAGAATACGGTCAATCTCTACTCGGGAGAAATCCCTCATCGAAATGATGTGTCTTTTGGCAAACATCGAACTAACTATTTTCAAGGACTGCTTAAAATATCTATCGGACCGCATATCTTTATGAAAATGCATGGCAATTTAGCCTGAAGAAAAATGGAAAAAACATATGAAGAGTTTGAATCAGGAGAATCCCCATACTACTGAAAATTTCAATAATTGTTCCAACTAAAGAGTGAAGAGAGACAATAAAATAACATAAAATCTTGCCTAAATTCAATTTGTTTTAAAAATGGCAATGAGATTTAACATGGCTGTGACTACGATCACTCCGTCCTCATGATTTATATGCCGATACGATATATTACTTCTCAATAAACGGAGACAAATACATTGAACGAAAAAGGTACCTTAAAGATCGAATGGGCAAGAAGGCACATGCCCGTTTTGGAAGAGCTGAGGGAGGAATTCGAGATTAAGAAGCCCCTCAAAGGGCACATCATCGGGATGGCACTCCACGTAGAGGCTAAAACGGCTGCTCTTGCCGAAACATTAGTTGCAGGAGGTGCAGAAGTCGCGATCACAGGCTGCAATCCACTGAGCACCCAGGATGACGTAGCTCTTGCACTAAATCAACAAAAAAATGTCGAATGCTATGCAAAGCATGATTGCTCTACAGAGGAGTACTATGCAGCGATAGACGCCGTGCTTGACCATAATCCAGATATTACCGTTGATGATGGAGCAGATCTAATTTTCAAACTTCATACCGATCGTCGCGGTCTGTTGCCAAACATCATCGGAGCATGTGAGGAGACAACCACAGGAGTTCATCGTCTAAGAGCAATGCAAGCTGAAGGCGCATTGGAATTTCCTGTAATTGCAGTAAACGATGCTAGGACTAAGTTCTTATTTGACAATAGATATGGTACCGGTCAATCGGCCTTGGATGGTATCATCCGGACAACAAACCTGCTGATTGCGGGTAAAAACGTTGTCATAGCAGGTTACGGTTGGTGTGGCAGGGGAGTTGCCATGAGAGCCAAAGGTCATGGTGCAAACGTCATAATAACAGAGGTTGACCCAATTCGAGCATTAGAAGCTCGGATGGATGGATACAGGGTAATGCCAATGGAGAAGGCCGCAAAGATTGGTGACTTGTTTATCACCACTACAGGAAACAAGGATGTCATCACAAAAAAACATTTTAGATTGATGAGGGATCGCGCCATTTTAGCCAATTCAGGCCATTTTAATCTGGAGATTAACATAGATCAACTAAATGATATCGCAAAAAGCATCAGAGAAGTTCGGGCAAACATCGATGAATATGATCTTGGGGACAAGAAAATATATTTGCTTTCCAAAGGAAGGTTGGTCAATCTCGCCGGTGGCGACGGACACCCCATAGAGGTCATGGATATGAGTTTCTCATTACAAGCACTTTGCGTTCGATACATCGCAGAGCATGCTCGGGGGCTGAAAAATCAAGTTTATGATGTGCCCAAGGAAATAGACGAGTTAGTTGCGAAATTGAAGCTAAAATCGCTTCAAATCCATATAGATCAAATGAGTGCTGAGCAAAGAGACTATGTCAGTGGATGGAAGCAGGGTACATAAATAACCAATCTCTAGTATTATTTTATTTTACTCTACTAAATAGAGATACGGCTACACAAAAAAAATCAACCATTTCAAACAATATCTCAAATTCTGGCGCCCTAGAAATCCTTTCTTGTGATGCTATGCTACATTGCAAACTTTGCATCCTATGAAAAGATCAACCTATACTGGAAGTTTAGTTATGTCACGTCTAGCAAAGAAAAAATTATCAAGAAAAGACCTTCCCATATTATTGCTTTTTTCGTTTCTCAACTATCCGTTAGCCTGCCACATAAACTCTTGGTAGGGTTTAATATAATGCATAATATGACATGTAGATGATAGAGGAGTACTAGTATGTGGACAGAAATCATAAAAAAATTCAGCAATTTCCCGGCACAGGAAAAGGTAATCAGGCTTCTTCTGGAAAGAGGTTTTCAGATCAATTCAAAGGGAAAGGTGGCCTCTGGCACCATAGAGATACCCCACACGCAGATAGCAAATGAGATTGGTATAGATAGGAGGGTCGTAAATGCAACTACTAATATCATACTAGGGGATGAAAAGCTCAGAAAGGTCTTCCAGAACCTTCATTCAATAACTTTTCTGAAGGACGTTGCACCTTTACTTGGACTTAGTGTTATGGTTATAATCCCGCAAGATGCTCAGAAGACAGGCATACTTGGCGATGTCGCATCCCTGATAGCAAAGCAGGGGATAAGCATTCGGCAGGCTGTAACAGACGATCCCTATTTCACGGAAGATCCCAAACTCACGATCATAACACATGTAAAAGCTTCTGGCGACCTTATAAATGAGCTGATGGCACTGCCTTCGGTGAAAGGCATTACGGTTTATTGAAGATAATTCGACACGAAAAGAGATGATTTATGAGATGGCGAACGCTAGTATGCATATAATAGTTCCAATGCTCATGTTGTTTATATTTTATGATGATATTAGATCGACTTTAATGCTACTGCCAGCCTCGTTATTTCCAGATTTAGATTACTTTCTCGTGCACAGAGGTACATTGCACAACATCTTCATTCCTCTATGCTTACTGATGCTCTATCTGAAGAGCAGATCACAAAAAATCACAATCGCTTTAGTATATCTAAGCAGCCATTTGTTCCTGGACATCTTCAATATGGGCATCATACCGTTCTATCCGTTCTCCATAAGAAATGTTATGATAAATGCCGAGCTCGGGCTGGAAATAGTAAAAGATCCTGTTACAGAAAAGATCATCGCTACAAATGTCGTCTCAACCGTTGCACCAAGCACGATGGATTATATACTACCCCTAAAAAGTTATGTACAATTCTCAAACAGCGTAGAGTTTGGAGTTTTCATGTTGGGAATATCTGTTTTAATTTACAAGTTGTATAACAAAAAAATGAGAGGTTGAAAATGTTAGGTAAACTGATGATGATCTTCGTTATGGTACCAATTATTGAAATATTTCTACTGATCGAAATTGGTCAGAGAATGGGGACGTTGAACGTAATTGGTCTCGTCGTGATAACAGGAGTTGTAGGTGCGTATCTGGCTAAATGGCAAGGTTTGTCAGTTCTTAGAAAATTGCAAACGGATCTGAAAAATGGCATACCACCAACAAATCAAGTGTTTGACGGAGTGCTCATACTAACTGGTGGAGTTCTACTCATAACACCTGGGGTTTTGACAGATATATCAGGACTTATTTTACTTATTCCCTACACTAGGACTTGGACAAAAGAACAATTGAAAAAGTGGCTTAAGCGAAGAATGGAATCTGGTGAGGTATGGTTGCACGTTGCATGAATATAACCAAAAGATACTTAATAGCGCATTAATTGTGATATATTTTTCACTATTTATGCCAGTGAGACTCCTCATCCAGATGTCAGATATATCTACGAAATTGAATCGTAAGATTTGAAGATATAATCTAAGTTTTTTAGTGGGTTAAGAGCATAGAATCTTTGGTTGATATGGATTTTACACGCAAGCAAATTGAAATCTTTATATTATATGTTAGAAGATATACAATATTAACTATGGAAACAACAGAAGCTATGGAAATGGGAAAGCGTAGATTCCTCAAATATCTCGCAATCGCTGGGGCTATAGCAACCATGGGGATCTCAGGATGCGTGTCTGAGCCTGAACCCACACCAGCACCTTCAATGCCTACAAGAACAGCACCGGCATTACCCACAAAAGCACCCACCCAAACTCCAACGCCAATATCTACACCCACACCTACACCTACACTAAATATCGCCCAAAAAATATCATCAAACTATGATGATTACTACATGACATTAGCTAAAACAACACTGATAGGGGCGGGTCTCAATGTTACAAATGCATATGTTGTTCGTGGTGAATACATCACTAATGCTGGTTTATATATTATCAATGGAAGAGGGGCAGGGAAAAGCGAAGAAAGAGCACTAATGTTATTATATGTGTCCAATGTAGGTACCAAAGAAGAATTAGCATTAGAGACTGGAAGTATAACACATACTTTTACTGATTTAGTCAGAGATGGGTGGGATATAGATGCTATAATCGTAGCAGTAGGAGATATAAAGAACAATATCATCGGAACATGGCATTGCGAAGGATTTTGGATAAGGGACTACCTCGAGGGTAAAACCAGTAGGGAAACATTATATAGTCAAATTATGAACACGCACAAATTTAGAGAAGGCTGTCATATGAGTCTCTCTTCTCTTGGAGATGCTGACTGCCACTCATTTTAATCATCCTCTGGATTAGTTTCAATAAATAAACCCATAAAATTAGGTTTGAAAGTTTTTTATATTGGTTTTATAAGGTAAGATCTCTCAGAAATCTTTAAATTTATTTTCTTTTTTTTGAATTGCCATTTCATCCATGAATTGGACTAAATACAACCAAAAAAAGTTGTGTTTTAGGGGCTTTGCCAATCCTAAATTCATCACATTGGTCATATTCTTTTTTATTTTCACGTTATTCTTTTTTTATTTCTTTTTCCGAAAACGCATCTAAATCTTCTTCTGAGGATTCTTCTGGAACGGGTTCTTCGGTTATGACTTTTTCTAATTGTTCGACTTCCTCCTCAAATTTAGAGGGTTCAACTTTGATTAACCAGCCACTATCTTCGGGGTCGCTATTAACTAAATTGGGGTTACCCCTTAGATCAAAGTTTAAATCAATTATTTTTCCTGAAATAGGCATATATAACCCGCCTGCAGCGATACCCATGTACCCGGCGAAAGCAGCATCTTTAGCAAGGTAAATTCCGATGGGTTTAATCGATATAGACTTTACTCCGTGAACTTCTGCACCTATTGGAGTGAATCCTATTCGCAGATTTCCGTCTTCCACCTTTAACCAGTAATAGTCATCACTAGAATGATAAATCTCTTCCGATACTTCCTCTTCTGAAACCTCTTCTTCTTTTGAGATGTTTTCTCTATCTTTTTCCATCATTGATCACCGAACAGTAATATTGAAATTTCTTTACTTAAATTTTTTCAATTTCTGTATTTTAGAATTTTCGGTTGCTATGTTTAACAAGAATACCGAATATAGGGCACTAGTATCTCTTAACCGCCACCCTAGAGAAAGAATCACCTAGAAAAGCAAATGTGAAAGTATATTTTCCAAGAGTTGGATGTGACAGATTATTTAGACATATTTTTGACGATTTTGGAAATCATAAGCACATATAATGCCTGTACTAAAATAGGATGGAATTGCTTTTAAGTACATCAAATCTTATCTGACTACAGAGAGGTGATGTTTAAAAGATCTATCTTTTGGATTATTTAATCTGGATTACTTTTTATAACAGTAGAATTCAGCGTATTGAGTTGAGTTGACTTCTGCTTTTTTTAATATCATTAAAGAAGTTCATCAGTGAATATTTGACCTTTTCTGCTTCAACATCTACGATTTCCGCCCGCTCCTCTGTCGGAATACTCCCGAACACGGAATATCTACCCATGATTTCTGGAGATTCGCTGGTATATCTGGCATCCAAAAGCACCCGTACACCATAATCTTCTGGAGACCTTACAACTCGGCCCATTGCATGCCTTACCTTCCGTATAGTTGGTATCTCAATCGCATATTCCCATCCTCTTCCAGGACCAAACTCGCGATCATATGCATATTGGATAGCTCGGACTCTGTCACCTAGGGCAGGATAACCTACACCAACTACTACAACTGTTCTTGCCCTATCGCCCCGGTAATCTACTCCCTCTGTCAATGTGCCCCATAGGTATGTGAGCAGGACTGCTTTTTTGCCTGATTCTCCGATCTCAAAGAACTCTTTTTTAATATCTTCTGGAGAGATGCCAACCTCATCCAGAAAAATTGAGATATTTGTATCCAAAATACCATGATATCTCTTAGCTTCACCATAATTTGGGAAGAATATCAGAATATTTCCATCTGATTGATCTATGATGCCCTCTAACACACCTCGGATTAGCTGTACAATCTCTGGATCATCTCTATTCTTCAAAAATAATGGCGGAGTTGCCACTGCAATAGTGTGTCTGTTCTCCCTGGGGAAAGGAGTGGCATATGAAATCTCCGTAGTATTTCGGTTAATGCCCAGAGCCCTCTTGATTGTTTCAAATGGTCTTAGGGTGGCAGATATTAGAATCGCTGAATATAGTGATTCGAACAAGGGCTGAGTAAAATTTTTAGGAATACACACGGAAAGTTCAATCCTGCCAGTTATCTCGTTATCTTCCCGTCGAACATTTATCAACGGATAATACCCCGGGTCACTTGCTAATTTTAAGTAATCTCTGAGGAAAGATGAGACAGCCAGTAAGTAAGACGTTTTTAACGTATCGGACAAACCTTCCTTATACTGATTACGATAAATCGAGTCGAGTTCTTTACCTATCAAATATGCCCTTTCCACTAACGTATTTACATCCGGTATATGCTGAAGAATACGTTCGCTTAACAAATCCTCTGTGCCGGCTGGATCTCTTATGCGAAGATCGTGCCACTCTGTGCCAATACGCTCTCTCTCGCCAAAGCCAAACCTAGACTCATATGTCTCCCGTAGCGTACCCCTCAAAATATTGAGAAATGCGTAAATCTCCTTCCCATCAACGTCAACGCCACTTACCTCGTTCATCGCCCGCTCTATAAATTGCTCCGTGAGTTTTAGTGAAGCATGAGATCTGGCTGCAAATTCTATATTATGGGCTTCATCGAATATGGCTATAATATCACTTAGCTCACATCCAAGCCATGACAAAAATTTTGCCAGAATATCAGGGTTTAACAGATGGTGATAATTGCAGATGACTAGATCTATGTCACGCATACTTCTTTTTAACAATTCATATCCGCACATTTCGTCTAAGATTGCATACTCATGGACTTCCTCCGGTGTTCTCACATCCGATAAAAGCCAGTTATAGAATTCTGTTATATCACCTTGAAGAATATTGGCAAGATATTCGCACGAGCGCTTTCTAAGGGATTTAATGGTCTCCACATCTGCTTGTAGTTGCTCTAGCTCGATTAGTCTGTAGGTGTTTTCCCTAAGCAGATTGCACTCCTCATAGTCCTTTTCGAGAGGACACATGTGTAGTTTGCCTTTTAGCACGATGGCATGAATGTTTGCCGCTTTTTTGATTTCTTTTGCTTCATCTATGAATTGAAGCATTTGCTGATGGACGTTTGTGGCTATTAAAACGGTCTTATCTCTATTTTTTGCAACATGCAAGGATGGTACGAGGGAGCTAAGCGTTTTTCCCGTTCCACATGCACCTTCAAACAAGACAATCCTTTCGTCTAGAAGAGCACGGTATATCTCGCCCATAGCGTTTTGCTGGTTGGGATAAAAAGATTTTTTTTTGAAGTACCTCAGATATTCCTCATCCATCAAGTTCTAGAGTTTTTTCATGATACATAAATTAAATCAATATTAATATTGAACACAAAAATACAAATATTTAACATCTCCTTCTCCATCTTTTGTGTGATGGAAATTAATGCTTGGCTGGTTGATGTGGATTACATAAACAAAGACGGTAAAGCGATAATCAGGCTTTGGTGCAAGGATAATGAGGGGCGACAAGTGATCGTCTTCGATGATACGTTTGAGCCATATTTCTATACTATCGGTAATGTCAGCGAAGATAAAATGATGGATGTCACAGCAAAAAGGTACGATGAAATCGTTCGACCAAAGAGTATCGAAATTGTCGAGAGAAGGGACTTCGGCGATGATATAAAAGCCTTCAAAATAATAGTAGACCATCCGCAACACGTGCCATTTCTACGCGATGCGTTCAGAGATCTTAATCTGGATGTGCGAGAGGCCGACGTGTTATTTGCAGTGCGATACATCATCGATAACGGTTTGTATCCATTGGATGGAATCATTGCAAAAGGAGTGCCCGTTGATGTTGAATACGCTGATTTAGCAATTGAGGCAAGCGAAGTTAGAGCCCAAAAGAGGAAGAAAAGCCCAGATCTTAATATCATGGCATTCGACTGTGAGATGACTAATCCACGTGGTATGCCAAATGCTGAGAAGGATCCTATAATCATCATAAGCGTGGCTACAAACAGGGGCGAGTTTAAAATACTAAGTTCAGAGGATGAATCGTCTATTCTCAAAGAATTTATCGATTTTACAAATGCATTCAATCCGGACATCATCTGTGGTTATAATTCAGATAATTTTGATTGGCCATATATTTATCAAAGAGCCAAGATTCACGATATCCCGCTTAAATTGGGAAAAGACGACAGCTTTCTACAGGTTCAAGGCGGTGTAATAAAAAGGGTCACAATCCCGGGGCGTCTGAACATAGATCTGTATCAGGTTGTTAGACGAGATATAGACGGTGTCAAGGTTAAAACACTAGAGAACGTCGCCGAATATCTGGGTGTGATGAATAAATCCGAAAGAGTAGATCTGTCTCCTTCTGAGATGTACCAATACTGGGAAGATATGACGAAACGTGCTACGCTTTACGAGTATGCAGAGGCAGATGTTAGAAGCACACTTGGCATAGCAGAGAAAATGTTGCCATTGCAATATGTGTTCGCACGTATGATCAGACAACCCTTGGAAGATGTATCAAAAATGGGTCGCGGGCGTCAAGTTGAGTCTTTTTTGAGTGCAGAGGCTTTCAAAACCGGAGATTTGGTGCCATCCAGAGGAATGGTTGGGGAGACGCTTGATAAACTTCACGAGTATGCAATAGATGATGTTACCAACACATTTGGAGAGGTATCAAAGAAAACTGGTGATCCGGTGCCGTCCAAAGGAAGGGGCGGGGGAACCTATGTGGGCGGCTTCGTGCTTGAACCGAAAAAAGGTCTACACGAAAACGTGGTCTGTTTGGATTTTTCAGCCATGTACCCATCGATAATGATCTCATTCAACATCTCTCCTGATACAGTTGTAAAAGATGGTGATTATCATGAGGCTCCAGAAGTTGGGCACAGATTTCGGAAGGAACCGGATGGCTTCTTCAAGCGAATTCTTAATGATCTTGTGGAAAGAAGAAGTGAGCTTAAAAGTGCGCTAGGTGGGCTTGAGAAAGGTTCATCTGAATATCAACTGATCGACATTCGCCAGCAAGCAATCAAAATCCTAACGAATGCATTTTATGGTTATACTGGTTGGTCTGCTGCGCGATGGTATCGAAAGGAGTGTGCAGAAGCCACCACTGCATGGGGACGATTTTACATCAAGGAGTCGATTAAAAAAGCAGAGGAAATGGGCTTAGAAGTCATCTATGGAGATACGGACAGCCTGTTTGTCAAAGCAAAAGGAGAGAACACCCTAGAGATTGCAGAGGAGTTTGCCCAAGCCATATCTGAAGACTCACAGTTGGAACTTGATGTCCAGAATCTCTACGATGTGATTTTCTTTACGGAAAAGAAGAAGCGTTATGCTGGGCGAACTTCCGAAGGTGAAATCATAGTCAAGGGGCTTGAAATTAGGAGGGGGGATTGGTGCGCCTTGGCAAAAGAGATACAAGAGAAAGTGGTCCAGATAATTCTGCAAGAAAAGGTTCCAGACGAAGCAGTACGATTGGTCCAAAATACGGTTCAGTTGCTAAAAGAGCTAAAAGAAGATCAGATACCGCTAGATAAACTCGTAATCTACAAAACACTGACAAAGAGAATAGACTCCTATGAATCCCAACAAGCCCATGTAAGAGCAGCAAAGAAAGCCCAAAACATAGAAGTGGGTAACAAGGTCGGATATGTTATCGTTCGTGGATCAGGAACTATCGGAGACAGAGCCTACCCGGCAGATATGTTTAGTGGACATGAAAAGGGACATCTCGTTCTAAAAGATATAGCGCCTGTGACTAAAAATAGCTATCTATCACTCGACTCAGATTACTACGTGGATAACCAGATCATCCCACCAACTTCCAGAATCCTATCTTATTTTGGATATTCTAATGCTGAGCTGAAAGGTCAGCCAAAACAGGCAACTTTTGATGTCTTTTAGAGGAGTGATACATGTACCTGTTAATTCGCTGTAAATGTGGAAGGTTTCTCTATGCTAACAAAAACCAAAAGACTCGTTCGTGTCCTTGTGGGAAAAAAGTAAATGTAAAAAAAATGCAGATATACGCACGTGTTAACACTGAGCAGGAAGCTGGCGAAGCAGTGCGAATTTTACAAGAAAAAGAGGGGGGTAAGCCTGAATTTAGGCGATACTATATACATGAGTGAAATTATAAAAAAGCCAAAGAAATTTAGGATAGAACCCAACCTGAAGAACTATGAAGAGATGTACGAAAAGTTCGATTGGAATGATTTCTATGAGGAGATAGAATGGTTCGAGGGAGGAAAACTTAACGCCGCCTACAATGCGATAGATAGGCAAACTAAGACATGGAGAAAAAACAAAGTTGCACTGTATTGTGATGTAGTCGATGGAGAATGTGGGGAATACAGCTTCTTAGACTTAAAAAATCTCTCAAATAAGTTTGCCAATGTTCTGAAGGAATATGATGTTAGTAGAGGGGACAGGGTATTCATATTCCTACCAAGGATTCTAGAGCTTTATGTAAGTTTTCTCGGCATAATAAAAACAGGCGCCATTGCTAGCAATCTATTCGCAGCTTTTGGTACAAATGCTTTGGAGGATAGGTTGAGGGATAGTGGTGCAAAGATACTCGTCACAAATTCTGAACTTAAAAAAAGGGTGGACGAAATTAAAGACAAGCTTCCAGAGCTGAAGCACATGATGATCGTAGATGATGAAGGCATGGGCGAAGAAATAGATTATAGGGGCGAGATGAAAAAAGCTTCCAGAGATTTTGAAATAGAGCAAATGAACTCGGAGGATCCTTTGTTCATGCTCTATACATCTGGCACTACTGGAAAGCCAAAGGGGATAGTTCATACGCACTATGCAATACTCCAAGAGCACCTTAGCATGAAATGGGTTTTAGATATACATGAGGATGACATATACTGGTGCACTGCCGACCCTGGATGGGTAACGGGGATAGCATACGGCATTCTTGGCTCATGGTCCAATGGAACTTCATCTGTCGTTTATGAGGGCAGGTTTTCTCCAGAAGAATGGTACTCTGTAATAGAGAGGCGTCAGGTTACGGTATGGTATACCGCCCCCACAGCCATAAGAATGCTAATGCGTTCTGGAGAAAATGTCCCAAAGAATTACGATCTAGAAAGTCTTAGATACTTGTGCTCAGTAGGAGAGCCTTTGAATCCAGAGTCAATACATTGGGCTCTTAATGTATTTGGATTGCCGTTGCACGATAACTGGTGGCAGACCGAAACAGGGAGCATACTCATAGCAAACTATCCAAGTATGTCCATAAAACCCGGTTCGATGGGGAAGCCATTTCCTGGGATAAAAGCCAAAATCTTAGATGATGATGGTAACGAGCTACCAATAGGAAAAGAAGGTAACCTAGCCATAAAACCTCCTTGGCCCTCGATGA
Organism: Halobacteriota archaeon; assembly: GCA_042577985.1. Taxonomy (GTDB): domain Archaea; phylum Halobacteriota; class UBA148; order UBA148; family UBA148; genus UBA148. The sequence goes on from JBHPDI010000013.1 coordinate 22,556, forward strand.
TGAAAGCTGTCTGGGGAGATCCAAAGAAGTACAAGAGCTACTTCAAGGAGGGGTGGTATATTTCTGGAGATATGGCACTCATGGATGAGGATGGTTACTTTTGGTTTGTAGGTAGGGCAGACGATATCATCAAAACAGCTGGTGAGAGAGTCGGACCATTCGAAGTAGAAAGCGCATTAGTCGAACATCCTGCAATTGTGGAAGCAGGAGTGATAGGCAAGCCAGATCCCGTAAGGGGGGAGATCATAAAAGCCTTCGTTTCCCTAAAAAAAGACTACAAACCGTCTACAAAGCTCAAGGATGATATCAAACAATTTATCAAGAAACGACTTGCAGGGTATGCATATCCACGAGAGATCGAATTCCGAGATAACTTACCAAAAACGCGGAGCGGTAAGATCATGCGCCGTCTCCTCAAAGCACAAGATCTAGGACTTCCGATAGGTGATACATCGACATTGGAAGAGAACTGATTATGAAAGATGTTATAAAATCCTAAGGTATTTCTGAAGTTTTACAATTGCTCCATTGTAACCTTTTAATAGGAATTAGTATAATTTCGTATGGGAGTGACAATGAGCGATATGGTCGTCATTTTAATGGGTTCGAAGAAAGATCGAGACATCTCTAGCACAATCGGAAGAGCACTAGATCATCTTGGGGTGGAGTATGAGTTCAGGATTGGCTCTGGCCACAAAACCCCCCGAAAGGTCTTAGATATATTGGGGGAGTACGATAAGCTAGAAAGAGTGGTGTATATCACTGTTGCCGGAAGGTCTAATGCACTTAGCAGTCTTGTGGATGCAAATACAACGAAACCAGTTATAGCATGCCCCCCATACTCTGAAAAATTTGGTGGAGCTGATATTTATTCTTCTCTAAGGGTGCCAAGTGGCGTAGGTTCGTTGGTTACCATAGAGCCAGAAGGGGCGGCGATAGCAGCTGCAAAAGTACTTGCGATAGGAAATAAAATTTTAACAGAAAGGATACAAGAATATCAAATGAAAAATAGAAAAGAGATCGACGCTGCAGACGATGCCATCAAATATGAAGTAAATCGAGGTTAACAGATGGGTAGCGTAAAAGACCTAGAGGTCCTAAAGAAACCCACGAATGATGAGATGGGCATAGGAAGATTTCATTTTTCAGATAGATATTCAATCTTTGATTGGGGTGAGATGCCCAATAGTATAAAAAATAAAGGATCTGTTCTATGCACGATTGGTGCTTACTGCTTTGAGAGATTGGAAGAAAAAGGGATAAAGACACACTATAGAGGATTGATACAGGATGGAAAACTCGTTAAGACGGATGAATTGAAAGCTCCCACTAGCACCATGGAAATATGTCTGGTTAGAGTATTTCATCCAAAAGCCCATAGATTGGCCGGAAAACTTACATATGATTATGGAGTGTTCAAACCAAATCTTACTAATTTCTTGATCCCCCTGGAGATCATATACAGAAATGGGTTGCCAGAAGGATCATCTGTTTTTGATAGGCTGAATGCGGAGCTTAAACCTGAGGACCTGGGATTAAACCACCCCCCTAGACCAGGAGATAAACTTGAGAAGCCAATATTCGATGTAAGCACAAAATTGGAGGAGAGAGACAGATATATCACTTGGATAGAAGCACAAGAATTTGCTGGACTGAGTAATGAGGAAATCGGGGAGATAAAAGATATACTAATACATATCGACGATTTCATAACAGAAACAGCTTCAAAAGCTGGCTTAGAAAATGAGGATGGAAAAATTGAGTTTGGGTTCGATCCCAGTAGAAAGCCGATGGTTGTAGATGTTGTTGGAACTTTAGACGAATGTAGATTCACATACAACGGCGTACAGGTAAGCAAAGAGATCGCGAGGCAATATTACAAAGGAACAAATTGGTACAAGGATATTGTAGAGGCAAAGAAAGAGGCAAGCATCAAAGGAATAAAGGATTGGAAAAGTCTATGTCAGTCAACGCCACCAAAACTAGATCACGATCTGAAAAAAATGATAAGCGAGATGTACATGGCAACAGCAAATGAGCTTACCAAAATTCACTTATTTGATGTTCCGAAACTTGCTGATATTCTCGCTAGTATTGCTTAGATTCGTTTCATTTAATGTAATCCAGTTCTAAAAAAAATATTTTCAATTTTAACCACTGCTAGCCCTGATGAAAAAGATTTTAGCAGGGATACGACTGATTTTAGAGATTACAAATTTCCAACGTAAAACAATATTACAAAAATAATAACTGACCAGAGGTTTCCCGTAACTATTCATACAATACCGAAGATACTACTCATAAATAGGACTGCATCACCCGCAATAACGCTTATAATAGTTTCAATAGAATGTAATATAGATCATTCGAATATAACATCGGGAAGTAATTTACTTAGCCCTTTTCATGTAAATAATCAATCATCGGCTGGGTGACCAAGGGCACCAAGTCTCCGATCATGTGCGGCATCAAGTTATCCATCACCTTGGGCATCAGAGATGGCATCAATTCGACCATATTCTCCGGCATGGGTATACTATCCTCAATGCGTTTGATCATCGTTGGTAGGACCTTAGGCATCATCTTGGGCAGCAACCTGGGAAATAGGATTGGGAACATCGGCTTCATCAGCGTGAGAGCTCCTGGAATCTTTCCCATGAATCGCATCATCGACCCCATTCCATAGGGCATGGAGTCGATCATCTCCGGCCACATTGTCCCCATCAGATCGGCAAATCCCTGTGGAGTCATCAAGCCGATCATAGCATCGAAGACGCCCCATTGTAGATGAACCTCCGGATTAGGATCAGGGAAATCGTAGCCCAGTGCAGATGCACTGAATCTTGCAAGATCGACCACCTCAATTGGAATATCCTTCTTCTTTGCACTAACCCTGAACTGAACCTCGCAGCAGGGACAAAGCGCAAGCACCTTCTCAGCACCAACCTCTAAAGCCTCTTCAAGACGCGTTTTGCCAATTTCTGCAGCCACCGGTGGTTCGCTAATCAAAGTTAGCACAGAGCCACAGCAATGGGCTTCCTCCCGATTGAAAGGCATTTCCACAAGATTGACATTTGGAATTGCCTTGATCATCTCACGAGGAGGTTCGTAGACACCCGACACTCGACCGATATGACAAGAGTCATGCCAGGTGACTTTTATCGGCGATGCTCCATTTTCGGGGAATTTGAACTCGCCTGACTTGATCTTCTCGGACATTACCTCACTGTAATGTCTGGTTTTGATGGTGTATTCGATTCCCAGCTTTTTTGCCCATTCCGGATAGACGCTACGCCACATCATGTCGCAGGCTGGACAGGATGTGAGAACTGTATCTGCGCCGGTTTCCTTCACCGCTTGAATATTCTTTTTCATCGTATCCATAAAAGCGTCCCATTTACCGCATACGAGGAAAGGAGTTGCACAGCAATTTTCTTTGGTACCCAGATAGGTGAAGTCGATACCGGCTTCATCCAGCAGCCTCACGGTAGCCATGGCGATGTCTTTTGCAACGTAGCTGGCGGTGCACCCTGCAAAGTAAACCGCTTGTGATTTGTGGTCCGGACCGTGTTTTTCCCAGAGATCTGATGGAAACCAATCAGCCCGGTTCTTTCGGAGGCCTGCCCAGATATTGCCTTGGGAGTAATTGGCTGCGACCATCATCTCGAAAGGTGGGAATGTCATCCTCTTATCCTCGTGGACCAGTTTGCCTCGCAGTTTCAGCCATGCAGGTTCGATGGGCAACGACTCTGAACAGCGCAAGTTGCATAATTCACAGGTGGTACATGCGAGGATGGTATCAACCATTTGCTGATTCCACTGTTCTCGTCCCTCCATATATTCTCGAAGCCAGTACCATTTACCTCGAGGGCTTTGACTCTCCCAACCTCGACCATAAAACTGGTCACATTCCTCCACACAGTAGCCACATTGAGAACAACTGTAAGCGTACCAGGCAACTTCTGCAGGAATATCTCTTACAGGTTTGATCGGGTTTTCGCCGATTTTGATGGTAACGTAATTGCCAAGGGGCCTCAGGAGGGGCTCGAATTTGTTAGCGAAACTCACCATTGTGCCAACAATGCCTCCGCTTGTGACTTTTCCAGGATTTAGTATACTATGAGGATCTATTTTCTTCTTGAATTCCTTAATCCGGGCTAAACGGTCTTTGCCCAGTATGGTTTCCGCTTTGTTTGAGAAATATATCCCTGTTGAGTAGGCTCGCCCCCCATATTTCTCTGCGATCTTCATGATGCTGAGAGAGAGACCGAAAACGAAATTGTAGGTGAACTTGCTGATATTCTCG
>JBHPDI010000014.1:0-26089 GCA_042577985.1 Halobacteriota archaeon
GACTAAGCCACGGGCCCATAAGATATATGAGTCATGTAGAAGAACACCAGCACCACCAGCACCACCAGCACCACCAGCACCAACACCAGCACCAACACCAGAACCCGGTGTACCAGGATTTGAGGCAGCATTCGCAATCGTTGGACTCCTAGCAGTAGCATATCTGGTTCTGAAACGAAGAGAATAAGACTAAATGAAGGGAGAAATCCCTTCTACACTTTTTTTTTATTTTTATTTTTCGAGTTCTATTAGTGATAACTTTATCAGCTTTAAATCATGTTGCAACAATTTTTTAACATATTAAAATTACTAAAGCCAAGTATTGAGATGGATTTAGCACTAGATTCACATAACACTAAAAAGTAGTATCCCTCCTATAAAAGATAGCCAAACTAGAAAAGCCATCGCTACTGAATCAAACAGAGTTTTTTCCATTAGCATAGGAATCTAAAAGAGATCATTGAGCAAACAAACTACTAAGGGGAAAGTTCTATGTCTAGAGAGAATAGCCGAATAAGACTTGTATGGAATATTTTTGGATCATCTCTCAGAAGAGACGTTTGGCTCATAAGGGCGTGCAAATCGATTGCACGGCGATACAACTATACCCCCCCCGATATTTTATTATGAAAAACTCGAGAGAGCTTGTTTTTATGTTATCATCGACCTTTTTTAGCCACGTCCCTACGTTGCTTGGCTGTGTACCCAGTCGCTTTTAACAGGAAATCACGAAAACGCTTGTTAGTATCAAGGATCGTTGCCTCATCTACACCTAAATCCGACTTGGTGTCGACGAATAACTTCTTATTTGCCCATACGGTCATCTGTTTAATTGCGCCGTAACTCAAAGTGTATTTGCCGTCTATCTCGACTATCTCGGCAGAAAAACAATCTTTTAGAGCCATAAGTATTCGGTCCTTATCTGGCTTGTAGCCCCTTTTAAAAGTGTATTCTTGGATTGTGTCACCCCAAATCTTTTTTATGTATGGGTGTTCTTCTACATGACTCATATATCTTATGGGCCCGTGGCTTAGTCTGGATATAGCACCGGCCTTCTAAGCCGGTGGTCGGGGGTTCAAATCCCCCCGGGTCCGTGCTATTTATTGGGATTACACAAAGATGGATTACAAAAAAGGAGAGGCATAAAATCGGTGATAAAGGAGCGAAGATAGATGCATTTTGGAATATGTTGCTAACAGCCTTAATTTTCATCGCATGCATTTTGTTGAGATTGCGGGGGGGAAAGGCCACACCCTAATCACTAACTCTTTTCACACAGCATCAGATACTGCAACATCGTCCATTTCTATTGTTGGTGTCAACATAGAAAAAAAATCACCAGATTTTAATCATTCCTATTGGTATGGAGGTTCAGCTCCCACTGCATATTAAATCTCGGGATAAACCTAAGCATAACTGAATTTTAATTCATGGTAAACTCAGTGATGAAAATCATTATGGGAGTTTTTACAACTCCAAATATATTTATGACTTCTCTTTGTTTTTTCATTTTTCATATGGGTCTAGATATCTATGACTTTTTGTTTGAAAACCCCGCAAAAATTATCGGCTCATCTGCTCTGATAGCCGATGAAAATAACCATAAAAGAGTTGCAATTCTTTCAATAATAGTCGAATTCTCATGTGCGAGATATATAGGAAATTTAGATTTTGGATCCCATTGCGTGAATCGCTATCGCTGCTTTCGTCCTAAAGGTCCTATTTGAAGTGGTAGGGGCAAACGTAAACAAGTTAATAGTTAGTTATCCCTAATTAGTTGGAGAATATCTCCATCAAAAGCCAAAGGAAAAGCCTCACATCATTTGAAATCAGTGAAAAGAGCCAATGGCATAAAAATACGTTATTTTAGATAACTATGCCGGAGCCAATTTTCACGTATAAGTTGAATGGTTCAATGATAGTGTAAGAAACCAAATAGGTCTATCAAACCATCTAAAAGATGATACTGAAGAATTTGAACCGATAGACAGAGATCGCTTTAGTTCCCGTTGATACTTTCAAATTCTAAGATTCCTCGCAAAAACGAATATCGCCAATGCAAGAGCTGCAACTATGATAGATATCGCTAGCCCCCCTCCCATAGATATAATGGTGTTTACAGTGCTTGCGAGTTGGGCCGTACGATGTGACCCAAAGACCAGGACGTCTTCAGCGAATTCAGTGGCCATTCCTGCTTGCACAGCCTCTAGATCTTCTATTGCCTCCTCGGTCATTTCTCTGATCGTGTTGATCAACTCAGCATGATCAATTCTGGCCCCAATGAAATTGCTTCCGCCAAAATTCACTCCATGCGTGTCAGTTGTCATAACTTCCGCTTCATCTACAGGAAGCGCTTTAATGATGGCATCCCTTAAGCCAAGTACCATATTATTGCCATCGATTAGTGCGTAGGCAGTTTTTTGTCCAAGTACTTCAACGACTGCAACCTTGATTCCAAGTGCACCAATTCCTTTATCTGGTGAGTGCATAGGATTCCTTTTAGAGACACCTAACCTAATTCGAGCATTTTTGGTTGCCAATAATTCTTCCGTAACATCTGAAGCGGCTTTTATGATTTCATAGGAGGCATGGCTTCCAGGATTTATTACGTTTGCATATGCTTCAGTACAATTATGTGCATCTATGAGCGTAGCGTACTTGGCACCCTTAACTCTTGCCTCTGCCATAGCCATCAATCCAACTGCGAACTCTATGTCTTCCGTAGGAGCTGGACATTGGGATGATGTGAGCAATACGGACTCCCCAAATCGCTGACCTAAAATGGTGGTATTGCCTTTTTTTATCCTAATAGACTTGGTCCCTATATCTGCATATACCACATTGTTCAACGCCTTCTTTGCAGCAGATATTACCTTTGGTATCTCCTCAACGGAAACCAAGTTAAAATCATGATATGCAGTACCATGTGGAACGAAGACCATACCATCCAAGTTTTCTGTCATCATCATCGGCAAATTCCCGCCGCCAATCTCACCCATTAATCCAGGATGAAAATTAGGAATCACAAATGTTGCCTTTTCTTCATCACCTCTCATAAAGCTTAGAACTGTGACAGGCGCGTCCACGGATTCCCCCATATCTCTGAAAAAATCTTCTATCCCAGATGGCCCATTAGCAGTATGGGTGATAAAACCCTTGATAAGATCAAGACCACCCACCCCAAATGCTTTTTTCATTGGTGCATCGATGTATCTTGCAAATAAATAGGATGCGAGGACAAATATTATGCATCCAGAAATCAAATTTATGTAGTGGACCACGCTATGGGTGTATAACCCAAGAAAGACTCCTCCAAAAAGTGTTTGGAGTGAAGCAGGGGTCATCATTTTCCATAGGTTATTGCTTGATACAGATAGCAATATCAGCATTCTAACTGCAAAAACGATGCCCAATGCCATTATGTAACCCTCAAGCGTTGCTGAAAAAAGCGCTCCAGTTATGCAGAAAATTCCAATGACAACGGTGCCTATAAGGGCGAGCAATGAGGATCTGTTAAGCGTCATGTTCCCGCCAAGTGTCTTAGTGAGGGGGGAGGAGATCAATGCAGAGATTATTGCGGGTATGCCTATCAGAAGTAGGCCTGCCCGGATATCTGACCACCACCCATAATCAAAGCTTATGCCTATTATAAGGGAGAAGAGCAGCAGAAAAAGAATGGAATAGGTCCATTGTGGCGCTTTAAATAGATATTTAGCTAGTTCAGCAACCCGGTCATCCACGTCCTTTTCCATTGAGATCACTTGTCTTTCAGCCTTGTCTTTAAAATCTCAAGAGTTCCATGATCATCATACCACTTTTTTTTGGTAGTGACCAACTCGATTTTTTTGGAGAAGAATGGTGCATCTAACACTAATGTCTCATATTCACCACCTTCCCCCGCCATATGTATACCATACCTCTGGTTTAAAATCTTTAAGTCTTCTATCGTTTTTTCATCCATCTTTCGACCCAACCAACTTTCATTTAAACCAAAAGCAGCTACATGCGTTATAAGAATATCCAAAACTTTGATCATCTCTCTGAGTAACACCTCTGAATCCTGATGCCAGAGTGGTGCATATACCTCGAGACCAATTTGATTACAGATTCGCTCTACGCGTGATGCTTGATATTCGGATTCGATCGCTCCTAACAAGACGCCGTCTACATCTACTTTATATAGGGCTCTCTCCAAGTCTTTCAACTCAAGCTCTTTTTCACCAATCGATTCTTCGACTAATAGAGGAATTCCGCTTACTTTTGAGAACAACTCTGTCAGATGAATATTTGGCGTGTGGTACATATATGAGTTCTGATTTTGGGATTTTATCGTAATAAGATCAGTTATCTTATGACCATCTTGGAGTGCCTTGTACATAGCGAAGACAGAATCCTTTCCCCCGGAAATGAGTGCTGCTAGTTTCATATCGTCTCATGAAAAAATCTTTCGTATCTTTCTTTCATCTGACTCCAATCTGGTAGGTTGGTCTGGGTACCCCTCTTTTCCACAACAAAGGATGCAACCGTAGCTCCAATTTTCCCGCAGACCTCTAGGTCGTAACCTTTTACAAATCCGATTAGAAATCCGGCTCGATACCCATCGCCTGCACCAGTTGGATCTACTGAACTCACTTGAACGGGTGGGATTTCGATTCGCTCATTCGCATATATCTTGCTACCTTCTGTACCATATGTAACAACCACTGTCCCAACTTCATCTCTAATATCTGAGAGGGATTTAGTAATTATTTTGCATAGTCGTTGAATCTCATGTTTGTTTGCAAACAATATGTCAGTCTCACGGAGTATTGATTGTAGCTCTTGAGCAGAGTATTTCACCAGGTCCTGCCCAGGGTCAAATGAAACGATTTCTGCCATACGAGCAATTTTTACGTTAAATACAGGATTAGCAGTAGCTATGTGAACTATATTTGCTTTAGGTACTTCTAATTCTGGGAAGCGATCTGATGCCCCCCAATAAAAATAAGTGATCTGATTTTGATTTTCGTCATTAAATATGTAGCACCTAGCCATTTTTTCTCCCTCAAATTTGACTAGATGATCCAATTTAACGCCTAAATTTTCCAGATGGGTTTCGTAGCCAGAATGGCCGAAATCCATGCCCACGGGAGCTATGAGTTCGCATTTCCCGCCCAAACTTACAATGGTTGCAGCGATATTCGCTGCTCCGCCACCATAAAATCGTTCGTAGTCAATAACATAAGTGGATGAATTCACTTCAGGAAAGTCGGGGATGCTGAAGATGTAGTCCAGAGCCACATGCCCGACGACTAAAATTTTTTGCATCACACCACTTCGCTGACTTCGACTACCTCTAGAGGAACATTTCCCAGTGCTTTTCCGATCATCAATTTTGCTATGCGGGATGCGTGCTCTTCGTTTTCAGCGCTAAAAACCTTGGTCCCGAATGTTAATCCAACCAGTGCGGTGTCTGCAGATTGGAATACGCTATCTAATTCCTCCCCACATGCTGGACATGTCGTCGATCCAACCTCTATCTCTACATAATCTAATTTTGGGTTCAATCTTTTTCCAGCTTCAGAGACAGCTATGCTCATTGCATCGTTTACGCTTCTAACATCTCTTACCAGCCATGCAGCCTCTAACGTGACATAATAGTCCATCTTTTACCTCTTTTGTCTTCTTTGGTTACGATTGGGATGGATTTTCCTCCATGCTTGCTTTTTCGAGTTCGAATGTCCACGAGAATGGGGTGTTCAATATCATTGCTGACCAACAATGCAACTCCGGGTTGTAATCTCCTTATCTCTTCTTCCATCCCAGAATAAAACCCTTCAAGCCCTTTGCTAATAGCCCTTAGATCATTTGGATTAGTAACTTTGAGAATGATCTGCGTATTACACTGTGATAAAACGTTCTTGTCGATGCGTGCTGGTCTTTGTGATACGACCATTATACCAAGACCAAATTTTCTTCCCTCTGATGCTATGGTCCGAAGAATGTTGCTCGACACGCTTTTTTCGAGCCCTTTCTCTGGACAGAAATTATGTGCCTCTTCTACTACCAGCATTGCTGGCGGTATTTTTCCCCTTTTTCTTGCTTGAAACAGTTCATTACAAAGACGTGCAACGATTATGCCCTGGAGTTCTTGCGTTACACCTCCCATATCGATGATTGACGCTCTTCCCCTTTTAATTAGCTCATCTATTGTTGTTGGGCTAGAAGATAGTATACCTGTTTCACGTAGAGATTCCAATGCATTGATAACGTTCCATTTTGCCTTGCTAGTCTCTTCCTTACAGAAATTTATAATGTCATCTATGGTGTACAGTTCTATCTCTTCCTTTACTCTACTGACGGCCTGATGTAGAATCCCCATTTGTATGTTAGAATCTATGGCGAGCATTTGGGCCAAGGACTTGGCACTGAGATTAATCTCATCTAAGCGGAACACTTTATCAGCTTCTTTATTTAATGTCAAATTCGCAGGTGTATATACGACAACTTTTGATCTATAGTTTTTAGGAGTTATGCCAAATCTTTCAGCTCCTTGTAAATCTGTGTTCTCGTACCTCAGAGATACATATTCACCATGTGGGTCGATGATCAGAAGTGGAACATCCTGCTCAATCAGCTCCTCGATTATGACTCCTGCTGTGTATGATTTCCCGCTGCCAGTTCTTGCCAAAATGGAGCAGTGCTTTTGTACTAGTTTGTTTACATCCAAGTGGACCGAAACATCATGTCCTTGCAGCAACCCGAGATAAATCCCATCCTGAGCGAGGCCAAGCGTGCTCTGTACCAACTCTCTATCTGCCACATATACTCTATCGCCTGGGGAGAAAGGAGTCTTTGGCGCCATGAGCATACCTTGGGAATTCCTCGATCCGATTACGTTTGCCTTTGCTACAATTTTTTCATCTGCGCTTCTTACTTGCATGCCCTCTGCGGCACTAATAGCAGTGTCAAGGGAGTAGACCTCGTTAGACCTAGTTATGGAGATAATCTGTGCGAGTACCCAGCCATTTGATTCATGCCATACCTTCACGTAACCTGTGCGACTGATAACTTGACCGTCAGCAGCGGCAAATTTGAAATCAAGTGACCCGGTCTCTCCAAATATGACTCCAACTGGACCTCTGAGCATTACAATACCTCGTTTATTATCTCCGGGGGTGCGCCAGCAAGCTTTATGAGAGCCTCAGCCTCTAAAAAGTGCAATCCTCCTGGAAAGACCATGCTATGAAGGGATTTTCCAAAATCATATTTATGCAGTCGATCTACATAGTCTGCTTTCACTATGGGCTCTTCTGAGCCAGCACGCGATATACCGACTGCTATCCCGTTTATTATCCCCTCTTCTCTTATCCTCTCAACCCCGAGTAGGAGATCGATTGCTTGATTTATCGTCATATAATTTTCCTTTATATCCATGAACAGTAATGTATGTAAATTATGTTCCTTGTTGGCTTTAATTGTATCGTAAGGCGCTTCTGATATTTGTTTTTTGTAGGGAAATGCAACCGTTGCAGACTTACCAAATCTATAGTTCTGCAATCCTGTCAATCCACATACAGCAGAGTATATTGACGGTCCATGAATTATCCGAGTCTGGATGCCCTGATCTATGGCTCTAAGCCTGAGATCTACATGTGTTGTTGCGATCATGGAGTCGCCACTCGACAAGAAGACCACCTTTTGATCTTTCGCACAGGATAGTATCTGATCTGCACTTTCAACATCCTCTCTATCGGCCACAATTATTTTCTTCCCGTACAAATGTTCCATGGCGTCGAGTTTAGTTCCTGTCAGAGCAGAAGTGTAGAATTCAGCAAAAACGATGTCGGCATCTCTTATCGCCTCAAGACCCTTCAGCGTTATATCTTTTTCGTCGTATAATCCTAGACCGATAAATGTAAGCATTTCATCACTTCACTACATTTGTGAATGTTTGCTTCCAATAACTTACTTTTTGCATAGATATTAAATTGATTGACTTATTAATAATTAAACTATGTAAATAGGTGTGTTTAGGACAAATAGAACTACCCCTTTACTTCTTATGGAAAAAGAATCTATTAATCTACAAAGATGTTCACAAGTATTCACAAGTTGTGGGCATGTGAATACTAAAATAAGGCAGCATATACCCATTTAATGCTTAAAAGGAGTATTCTAAGGTCATAATCGCTTTTTAATTTGTCTAAACCTCTGTTTCAGCTGAAAAGTATATATAGGGGTTCCACTTACTATTCACATGCTGTTCACAAAACAGCTTCACATCTAGAGGGGATGGGCCGCCAAAAAAGGGGATGCTTGATGAAGATAAATCTTGAGATTGTTGATGACGATATGAAAACCACCGTCACATTTGAGGGCGATCTCGGCAAAAAAAGAGTCATTCATCTAATTGAAGCTCTGGATTTCCAGAATACATCCACCAATACTTCTTCGTCTAGCACCCCCCCTAATTTTTTGGATATAAAAGATGAGAAGTTGACAGTCAAGGAAAGACTGAGACTATTTTTAAGGTACGAGTACCCGAAGGTCTGGTTTACTTCTATAGAAATTCGAGAGCATTATAAGAGCGTTTTCGAAAATATACCCTTGAGCACCGTTTCTACCTATTTGGCAAGAATGTATAGGGAAGGTATTCTGGAGCGCAGGGGAAATCGAGTTCAACGGGAATACCGGTTTATCTATGGGGAGTCAGACGATCAAAAAGTAGCTCAGGGTATATCACTACATCTCTAGTTTTATTATTCATCAATGCCATCTATTCTTGAGGACATATTGTGAAATCTTCATGTGTTAAGGCTCTAAAGTCAAATGGTGAAACTCTTCGTAAAAAACTGATCGAAATTGGAGCTATGGACAGATCCCTCAAGATCAAGTCAGATGACCAATTTTTGTATATTCCCATAGTTGATAGGTCACTTGCGCCAGCGGGAGCGAAGTTAGCCATTGAGGAATTTGATGCTGTAAAAAAACCAAAAACCATCGAGGAAATTCTTGGGTTTGCGCCATCATATGAGGTCATAGGCGATATAGCAGTTCTCCTAGAAGAAAGTATTGAAGTTGGCAAAGCAATTCTAAAGGTACATAAAAACGTGAAAACTGTTCTAGTTGCTCTTTCGCCAGTGGAAGGTGAATTTCGTGTACGGCGTTACAGGGTAATCGCTGGTGAAAATCGAACTGAGACGGTTTACAGGGAGTATGGTTTTAGGTATGCCTTGGATCTTCAGCGCGTGTACTTTAGCCCCCGTCTTGCAACAGAACGAGCGAGGGTTGCCGCTCTAGTTGGACCAAACGAAACGGTCATAGACATGTTTGCTGGTGTCGGGCCTTTTTCCATTTTAATCGCCAAGCGCGTAAAGCACGTAGTTTCGATCGATAAGAATCCAGAGGCAATCATGTTCCTACGCAAGAACGTTGCTCTTAACTCCATAGCGAACATCCAGATCATCAGAGACGATGTGCATGAAGTCTCCTCTAACCTAAAAGGTCAAGGGGACAGGATCATCATGAACCTGCCACATAATGCACAAGAGTACTTAAATGATGCCATGGTCATGGCAAAAACTGGGTCGAAAGTCCATTATTATGATATCCAGCCCGAGAATTCATTTGAAGATGCCATTGAAACTATCAGAGAAGCTGCAGCAAGCCATGGTCGCAAGATCAAGGTCATAGGCATAAAAAAGGTGCGATCATATGCCCCTAACAGTTATAATATCTGCGTTGACTTTCAGGTGATGTAGAATCACAATTCTTAAGTTGACATAGGAGAGATATTTTATCTTAAAGCCAAGCCGTCGTGGCTTAGTGGTAGAGCGGCCGCTTCGTAAGCGGCAGGTCGAGGGTTCAACCCCCTCCGACGGCTTTATGCAAATTCAGACATCCAAAGAAACCGAACTTGTGGATATCAGCGAGATGGTTAGGGGGCGGATAGAAGTAGAAGATGTTAAGGACGGCTTTTGCATCGTATTTTCAAAACATACGACGACAGGAATAATCATTAATGAGAACGAGCCAAGACTAAAGGAGGACATCCTAAACATGCTTGACAAAATCGTTCCCAGAGGAAAAGGCTATCTGCACGATGAAATAGATTCTAATGCGCACTCCCACCTCAGTTCTATAATCCTGGGATCAAGCGTCATAGTGCCGATCGAAAACGGGTCCATGTCTTTGGGAACATGGCAGAGCATCTTTTTGGTGGAATTGGACGGTCCTAGAATGAGAACCTTTAATGTCAGTATTATAAGGTCAGAATCAGAATTATAAAGAAGGCTAACGTTCAAATAAAGAAAAATATTCAAATAAGGAAAGGTATCATCTACACAAAAAAGCGGGGGTCGCCAAGTCTGGTCAAACAACCTTTTGGCAAGTGCAAGTAAAAAGCTTGACCCAAAAGGAGGACCATAGGCGGTAGGCTCAAGATCTACTCTCATAGGAGTTCGCGGGTTCGAATCCCTCCCCCCGCATCTTAACGTAGTAAATTGGAGGCCATCTCCAATTAAAGAGTCGAAATCTATGGAAAGAAAAATAATTTATTTCGAGAATAAGAAAGCAGAAAATACTGATACTACTTTTGAGCTGGTTCAAGAAAGATTGAACACCTCGGGGATTAAGAAATTGGTTCTGGCCTCCACTACGGGCGCCACGGCAAAGAAAGCCACGGATTTCTTTAAAGAGACGGATGTCAAGTTAATTGTGGTGCCCCACCAGTTCGATTTTCATAGGGAAATAAATCCATTCCCTCTGGAATTGGTTAAGACCCTGAGAGAATCTGGGCATGAAGTACATTTTGGTACCATGCTTTTTCATACGGATAACCTATATGAATCTGATATCCCAACATTAATGGCCAACATATTACGCTGCTTTTGTCAGGGAGTTAAGGTTTGCTTTGAAATAGTTCTTATGGCTACAGATGCAGGGCTCCTGAAAAGTGGAGACAAGGTGATAGCTATAGGTGGGACTGGCCGAGGATCTGATACTGCCTTGGTAATGCAGGCCGCATCTTCCAGAAATCCCAGAAATCTTCGAGTTAACGAAATTATTTGTAAGCCCCTTAATCCGTTGGATTTAGATGAATCAAGGGAGACAGCAGCTCGGAAATAGGTAAGAGATTGTTTTGATACGATCGATCCGATTATCTATCATGCCTTATCTATTTCTATGATCAACCGTACGGCATATGTGGGAGCTTATCAGAATTCGCTATTCTCCACCCAAATTTAGTATCTAAAATAAACTATTGAATAAGGGAACTAAAATGTATGAATGGAACCAAACGAGTAAATATTAAACCAGGGATAAGAGTGGCAATTGTGCTTAAAAAGGATCAACGCTCAGGAAAGCTAACGGAAGGCATAGTTAAGGATATCCTGACAAAGTCTCAAAACCATCCCCACGGAATTAAAGTCCGACTTATGTCAGGCGAAGTCGGCAGAGTGAAAGAGATTTTAGAAGATTAAATTAATTACTATACAGCTAGTTTAGAGCTGTTCTAAGAAAAGAAAGAATGGATGAAAGAATGAGCGAAAAATAAATTCACCTTTCTGTTAGGGTTTCGTAAGTTCCATACAGCTATAAAAGAGAAGATTATTAATCTTTTCTCCTAAAAGTTGATAATGAAAGAACGATGCTCAACGTGCAAATCAGAGCAATCAAACCTATTATATTGAACTCTGGGAGAGCAAGCGATCGTATAGAGACTGTGATTATAACTTCATCAGTTGCTACGTTGCCTGTTGTATCGTTAGCAAAAATCGTGTAGTTCCAAATGCCCAATGTCGAGGTATCTATTTCAACATTGACTTCAACACCACTGGTATAGGCAGTAGGAGCCACAACCTCTACTCCATTTCTAAGTACCCAGTAATTTTTCGGGTCATTGTCAGTCACATTCCAAGTGATGTAATTGGTTCTGTCCACTTCAACCGTTTGATCTGGCGGTGTAGTGATAGTTGGCGGAATGTCACCCTTCGCCACCGACTTATTCTGATAGGAAATAACATAATTCGAAGCATTGTCATAGATCCCCACCGACACGTTGTACCATCCATCTGCAGCACTTGTATTGATATTGAAACTCACGTTTGCAACCTGATCGGTTCCATCGACAGGATAATTAACGGTCGTCGTGTTAATGACCGCAGTGATGTTGAATATGTTAACCGTGTAGTTTGCCGGATTCACTTCGCTATAGGTGAAGTTCACCCAGAAAAGCTCTCCACCATTTTTGTAAACCGGTGAGGCGGTTGTAGGCTCATTTATGGTTATCGTTGGAGAGGTTTCATCCTTCACCACCGAATTATTCTGATAGTAAATAACATAATTCGAACAATTATCATACATCTCCACCGACACGTTGTACCATCCAGCCGCAGCACTTGTATTGATATTGAAACTCACGTTTGCAACCTGATCGGTTCCATCGACAGGATAATTAACGGTCGTCGTGTTAATGACCGCACTGCTGTTGAATATGTTAACTGTGTAGTTTGCCGGATTTTCCTCAGTGTATGTGAAGTTCACCCAGAACAGCTCTCCTCCAATTCTATAAACCGGCGAGGAAGTTGTTGGCTCATCTATGGTTATAGTTATATTTGTTGAATCTTTCACCACCGAATTATTCTGATAGGAAATAACATAATTCGATGAATTGTCATACATATTCACCGACACGTTGTACCAACCGTCAGCAGCGGTTAAGTTGAGATAGAAACTCTCATTCGCAACCTTATCGGTTCCGCCTGCCGGATAATTAACGGTCGTCGTGTTAATAACCGCAGTGCTGTTGAATACACTAACCGTGTAGTTTGCCGGATATCCCTCAGTGTATGTGAAGTTCACCCAGAAAAGCTCTCCTCCAGTTCTATAAATCATCGAGGAAGTTGTTGGCTCATCTATTGTAACCGTTGGAGAGGTTGCATCCTTCACCACCGAATTATTCTGATAGGAAATAACATAATTCGATGAATTGTCATAAATCCTAGCAGACACGTTGTACCAACCGTCAGCAGCGGTTAAGTTGAGATAGAAACTCTCATTCGCAACCTGATCAGTTCCACCGACAGGATAATTAACGGTTGTCGTATTAATGACCGCGGTGCTGTTGTATATTTCAACCGTGTAGTTTGCCGGATATCCCTCAGTGTATGTGAAGTTCACATAGAACAGCTCTCCACTCTTTCTATAAACCGGCGAGGAAGTTGTTGGCTCGTCTATGGTTATAGTTATATTTGTTGAATCCTTCACCACCGAATTATTCTGATAGGAAATAACATAATTCGAAGCATTATCATACGTCTCCACCGACACGTTGTAAAATCCGTCAGCAGCACTTATATTGAGATAGAAACTCTCATTCGCAACCTGATCAGTTCCACCGACAGGATAATTAACGGTTGTCGTATTAATGACCGCGGTGCTGTTGTATATTTCAACCGTGTAGTTTGCCGGATAAACTTCGGTATAGGTGAAGTTCACATAGAAAAGCTCTCCTCCAATTCTGTAAACCGGCGAGGCGGTTGTTGGCATGTCGATCGTGATCGCTGGCGAAGTTCCGTCAACCGTCACGGTGCTGTTTGTGGGCGTGGTCGTGTTGAAATAATGCGTCTTATTGTAGAATCGCACGCTGAGATTATGTACCCCATCCGCTGTTTCGGTGCGTGAGAAATTCACGGCGTTGTTTGTCACCGATGAAGTGCTCACAACGCCTGAATCGTTCAGTAAATCAGCATTGCCGATATAATTATCATTATACTCGTCAATCACCGTGGCATTGATGTAGAACGTCTCAGATGTTTTCACTATTTGTGTCGAAGGACTGTCCATGGTTGAGGATGCAGTCCTTTTGGTGATATTTATCCAGAAAGTCTCGCTGTCGTTGATTGCAGATGCATTCGTTGTCGTTGCATTCACTTCTACCGTGACATTCTGCACCGTGTAGTTTGAAAGGGTCTGGTTGTGCCATTTCGTTGCGTCCGTGGTTAGTGCTCCCATGGTGTTATTATTTGTAATCCACGACAAGTTGTAGGTCACATTTACGTTCTCTGCGTCTCCATTCGTAGCAGTCACACTGTGGTTTAAGTTGAAGTCCCTACCCCAATCCTGCGTTAGGTTCGTGATGTTGCCGAGTGTGAGTGTTACAAACACCTCCTCAATATAGAGCTCGATGTTGTCGTATCCCACAATGGTCCAATCGTCGCTAAGGGTGGTATCAAAACTTGTGTCGATGCTGAGGTTGTACATGCCAGCCTCATCAAATATCGTCTCTGGACTGGATATGCTATAATTGGTAATGGGCTCCTCCCATGTGTCAAGGGTGACAGTATACGTCGCGTTGCTGACGATCTCTGTATAAAGTGTGATCCACGTTTTGCTAACCGGTTTTTGGATTCGAATCGAATACTCAGCGTCAGCATCGTTGTCAGCCGGGGCCTCTATCGAATACAACCTGTCGATGGACAGATTGGCAATGGTCACGCTCCCGTTGGCATTATATGTGAAGTTTGTGGTCCAGTTAATATATCCTACCACATTGGCAGCACTGGTGGTTTCTGCTGTGATATTCCCTCCCGGGTTTCCGCCAGTGCTGTAATTGGCTCCAGATATATCCCCATCATTGCTCGTCCAATCCCAACCTGTTGTACCATTGGGAGCATCAAACACTCGATTTGCTGGGAAGGTGTAACCTGCTTGATTCCTGGCATAGGCAACATTACCAAACCTGAACTCTAAAATATGCTCGCCTGGAGTTAAAACCTTGAAAATTGCCCTGCCTTCCGTATAGTTCCAGTCAGCGGATATCAGGTCGCCCGTTATGTTCGCCGGAACCCAGTTCCAAACATCACCATCCTTTTGATAGATACCAACGAAACCGACCTCTTCCGGGAAGGAATGATCATGGATTTCCAGGACGCCTGAGCCTGTCGTATTAAAGTAAATCGTCCAGTTGTCACCTACATAGGGATAAGACTGCGGGTTCAGAATCGTTATGCTCTGATTCTCCTCGCTGGATGTAATTATGCTCTCTGCCGACGAGCTGTCTACAATTCCACCATCTCCAATAGCTCCAGGGATAGCGATTATAATATCTACAAGTAAGATTGATACTATTGCCAATACAAAGATGAACTTAGTCCATACCCTTCTCCTATTCATTTTCACCAGAATCCCCTTAGGTATTCTTTGAATGGCTGGTTGTATGGCGAATATATTTGTCACTAATTTTTATCATGGGCCCTTCATTACGCAAAAATCGGGGCTGTTTCCTGACATTCCCTATCTTTCTTTATATCAGGAGAACTGAACGTGTTTGACAATTTTGCTACTTTTTTGTAATTTTGTCAATTATAATAATATCTTTTACACTTTATAGTTTACCTATCAAAATTTCCATTATTTTTTAATGGCACGATAGATTTCCTCGAAAAATCTCAGAAGAGGATACTCAAAATATCTTCATGAAATTAAAATCCGCTTTATATCTATCTTGTAGAAATCGGAAAAGCGAAAGGAATTTTAGAAGGTTAAATTAATTACTATCCAGATAGTTTAGAACTCTTATAAGAGAGAATAGGTGAAATAATTAGCGAAAATAAATTCACATTTCCAGTCGTATACCCTGAGTTTCATAAATTATTAAAGTTTTGTCGGAGGAGCAATATATGAGTTTATTCAAACAATTAGTATCAAAAGATACCGTAGAGATAAACACCACGCCTGAAAAGATATGGGAATTTTGGGTCAACATGGATAAAAACTACAAGGCTTGGCACCCTGAAGACCATATTCTATTCCGATGGACTAAAGGAAGGCCAATGGAAGAAGGCTCAAGAATATATGCTGAAGAAACTGTTGGTGGAAAACTAATCAAAGGAAAAGCAACCTTTGTTAACGTTGTTCCAAACAGAAATTTCGGATTGAAACCTCCTTTCCCTAACTCGCTTTTTCTCAAATATGAGTACGTGATTGAACCAAGAGGAGCAAATACTGCTTTTACTGCATGCACTTACCTGAAATATCCAGGTTTTGCTCGGAAAAGAATTCAGTCTGCAATTGAGGTTGGGAATAAGCACGTAAGAGAAGAGGGAGAAAATCTGAAAAAGGTTTTAGAAAAATAACTGATTATATACGTTGTTAATGTTATGTTTGATTATGAAAAATGGAAATAAAGAATCCAATGCTTGCTGCCCCAAATTTGATCCTGATTTATGGAATGAAAAAACTCATAATTGGGAAGAGAAGCTTTTTATAAGAGACACCGTCAAACAGCTTTTTCATAGGCCACTCCCAATCAGCATTAAAAGGACCATTGGACGAATGTGGCAGAAGGCACAAGATGCTAAGGCGGATCCAGATATAAAGGATTTTTTACTACTTGCTTATGATCCATCGCCTTGGAAGTCAGAGTTATATATGACTGTGACTAAAGAAATTCCCGGAGCAAAAAACGTAAAGCTGTCAGGGATATATCTTAGCAAGGTTTTTGATGGACCTTATAATGCCGTTCCAAAATGGATAAAAGAAATGGAAAAATATGTATCTTCAAAAGGTAAAAAAACCAAAAAATATTTTTTCTACTTTACCACCTGCCCAAAATGCGCTAAAATATATGAACATAACTACGCTGTTGCATTTGCTCAAGTTGAATGATACAACAAAACCAACCTAGGGGAATCATAAAATGTTACCTAAAATAATTTTACACAATTCAATCAGTCTAGACGGTTCTTTATTGAATTTCGAAGTAAACATGGGTCTTCATTACCAAATTGCTGGTGAATATAAACCAGATGCCCATCTGGTGGGATCAAATACTGTAAAAACCGGCGCTGAACTCTATGGCAGTACTCCTCCTGAGGAAAAACATGATTTTATTAAACCAACGAGGAATGGTAACTTGCCCTATTGGGTGATACCAGATACGAAAGGAACCTTAAAAGGAATGCTTCATGAAATTAGAAGATTTGAATTTTGCAAAGATGTCATAATATTAACATCCAAAGCAACTCCAAAAGAATATATTAAATATCTGGAAGCAAGAGATTATGACCACCATATCGTTGGAAGTAAACATGTGGATTTGGAAAAATCACTTGAACTGCTTTACAAAAACTACAATGTTAAAACCATATTAACAGACACAGGAAAAATATTAGGCAATCTTCTTTTAAATCGAGGTCTGGTTAAAGAAATTAGTTTATTAATCCACCCGGTCATTGTTGGCGATAAACCGTACAACATTTTTGATAACATCGATAAAAATATTCACCTAAAATTGTTAAAAAATGAAATTCTAGAGAAGGGTTATGTCTGGTTAGTCTATAAGGTTGATTAATGTTAGGACGTATATTTACAAGGGAGGAACAGGCGCAGAATCACTGCCAGATCAGATAGGAAATAGGGTTATCACTTGACGGATGTCATGTCAACATGGATTGCTTGGTCGTAGTTTGTTTGTCTAATGCGTCTGTCTAATGTGAAGACGACTTTACAAATTTAAATTAAGCTTTTCTTATGGGTTTGTTAACTGTTTTATTTTTAATCTGATATTTGATCTAGATTAAAAACGCCCTCATTATTTATAATTTCTTCTCTAAGTCTTTTAGGATCGATCTGTTTAGTCTTAACCATACAAAAAAGCTCAAAAAGTTGATGTGTGGTCATTAGAGATAACTTTGTGCTACGTGCATCCACATAACGTAAAACATCATCAGGGAAAGGATCGCCGCGATTTTCAGGTTTTTTAAGACGGAAATGATTTCCTATAAGTATTCCTATCGGTTCTTTATCCTCCCTTTGAGCGTAATCTCCTATCCAATCGTCGAGTTGTCTAACATCTTCTGTAGCTAAACTTTTCTCTTTTACCTTTATTTCAAGCACAGCTACTTTGTTTTCGGTTTGAATTGAGCCATCTTCCTTGAGATTGTCATATCTATTTACCGTGAAGCCTATTTGATCTAGTGTGTCCCATACAATGTCCCTTAACTCATCACCATTTTCAAAAAGTAGTTTTTTGTAACGTGTTATCTCTTCCTTTTCGACCTCCTTGGATTCTATTTCAGATTCTTTTTTTCTTTTTTCTGCCTTTAATGATTCAATCTCTTTTTCAATTCTATCCTCACTTGGGACTTTAAAATCGTTCGTCCATGTAGGTGCCTTGCTTTTAACATGAATTCCATAATTAGAAAGCAATGTTTTAATGGCGTATTCAACTGAAATTGTATCATTGGGCGCTTGGAGAATAGTTAAAGGTCCCGAAATGTGGGATTCTAAGTTAGTTAACACTCCTTCACGAATTTCTATCCCATAAACAATAGAAAATGAGATGGCTTTATTAAAACCATTTCGAGCTATAACCTTAGAAACTCGAGCGAAAGAATATCCATACCTATCTTTCAATACTCTTAGTTCCTCCTTTGTTAGAAATTTTGCAATTATCTCTCGGAATGAACACTCATCACCTAAATAAAATTTCCAATGTTCAACATTCGTATGATAATCTTTATACGTTTCATCCTCTACGTATATGGTGTCCCCACTTTCTATTTCAATAGGGATTTCCACTGGAGAAATAACTGAGTAAATGTTAATTCTAGTTGTCGGATTAATGGCTATTAGTTTCCGTTCATCTGTAATAATTATGAGTTCACTTCCATTCCATAGAAGATTATGAATTTTTTTTTAAATTTAATTTTGGGTTATCCTCGATATATTCTCCTTTATTTAAGTCTAAGAGATTTAAAATTACGATATCGAATTCAGCTATATTGGGTATTTTATGCAATTTTACATCGAACCATGTTCTACTTTCGACATCCTTTGGGAAGTCTCCCTCACTAATTATTAGTATCCTTGGAATCTCGTCTCCTTCCATTGACTCCTACCCACTATATTAACTAGTTTTCATACTATTTAAAATGGTAAATTTTAAGTTCAGCATACATGGTTTCAGATCTCCATCTCCCAAATGTGGCAGATACACTCCTTCTAATTTTGAAAACCATCAGGTAGTTTACAAATCCTCTACATCTTTTTAAATTCTCTTTTTATCTCGATTGTCTGTCTTTTCTGGATATGGTTCCCCCAATCATCTTATTATTTCGATAACGAACGGTTCGAAAACGTAATATTTAAATAGTTGTTTTTACATTGTATGGTGTTATGTTGGGTCCATGGAGATTTCATTCTCATAACGGTAAAGGGAGAGGTTTGCTTACCCTGTTTGTTCTTCATTCTCTGAACAAAGAACCAAAATCAGGCTATGACCTGCTGAAGGAGATAGAGAAAAAGACAGAAGGATTATGGGTGCCAAGCAAGGGAACCCTGTACCCTATCCTGAAGCAGTTGGAGGATGAAGAACAGATACAAGTGTTAGAAATCGGCAAGCGCTCAAAAAATATTTTTGAGCTCACTGCCAAAGGCAAAGAAACGCTGATTGGCATAAGGGAACACAAGAAGGAATCGAGAGAAAAACTTTTACAGTTTAAAAATCTGTTTATTGACATCTTCGGGGAAGACAAAATAACAATTCACGGATTGATTTTTGAAATAAGGGATGTCCTAGTTCACATTCCTCCAGACAAAAAGAATCAAGTGGTTGAAACCCTCGAAAAATGTCTTGAGGATTTAAAGAGGATTGAATAAAGTGTTTGCCATAAAGGTTGAAAATCTGACAAAAGAATTCGATGGACTCGTTGCAGTCGATAGCGTATCATTTGACATAGAAACAGGGGAAATTTTCGGTTTACTTGGTCCTAACGGAGCTGGTAAAACCACAATACTCTCCATGCTTTCGACGATATTGAAGCCGACCTCTGGAACAGCAATCGTGAATGGCTTGGATATATTGAAAGATGAGGACGGCGTGAGAAAATCCATCGGAATCGTTTTTCAGGATCAAAGTCTGGATGATGAACTGACCGCCTATGAGAACATGGATTTTCACGGTCGGCTTTATCGTATCCCTAAAAACATACGTCAAGAAAGAACAGAAGAACTTTTGAAACTTGTCGAATTGGATGATAGAAGGGATGGGTTAGTGAAAACATTTTCCGGCGGAATGAGACGTCGCTTGGAAATTGCAAGGGGATTGCTACACCATCCGAAAGTTCTATTTCTCGATGAACCCACGCTCGGTTTGGACCCGCAAACAAGAAACAATCTTTGGCAGTATATCGAGAACCTAAACAAAGAAAAGGGTATAACCATTATACTAACAACCCATTACATGGATGAGGCCGATAAACTTTGCGAGAAGGTTGCAATAATAGATATGGGAAAGATCATCGCCTTGGACACTCCACAAAAATTAAAAGAAGATCTTGGCGGGGATGTTATTACAATAAAATCCCCTGATGCGGATAAAATTTATTCTAAAATTAAAGCCTCCTGGGTTAAACATATTGAGAGCCACGACGGCTTTGTCACAATTAATCTTGAAAATGCAGAAAAACATATTACAGAGATCGTTAATCTCTCATCTCACAATAATATTGATATCGAGTCCCTTTCTATTCACAAACCTACTCTTGAAGACGTATTTTTGAACTTTACAGGGAAAACCATACGGGAGCAAGAATTCAATACCAAAGACCAAATGCGCATGCGTCAGAGGTTATGGAGGAGGAGATAATAGTGGATATAGTATATGCTATCTGGTTAAGGAGCATCAAACGTTATCTTCGCTCCAGAAGCAGGATCATTGGCAGCCTGGGAATGCCTCTCTTCTTTTTGCTGGTATTGGGTTTTGGGCTTAACTCAGTTGTTGAACTTCCGGGTATGGGTCAAGATTATTTAGGATTTATTATTCCGGGAATAATCTCCATGAGCGTCTTGTTCACATCAGTGTTTTCAGGCATTCAAATAATATGGGACAAGCAGTTTGGATTCCTGAAAGAAACATTAGTTGCGCCTGTATCAAGAACAGAGATTATGCTGGGCCAGACACTGGGTGGTGCAACAACCTCGCTTATTCAGGGGCTTATCATACTTGTTTTGTCATTGTTTGTAGGATTGAACATATCAAACATATCCGGATTTTTAATCGCATGTGCTTTTATGGCTCTAATAGGACTTTCTTTTACTGCTTTTGGCATAGCGATAGCATCAAGAATGGATGATATGCATGGTTTTCAGCTCATTATAAATTTCGTCATATTTCCCATCTTCGGGTTTTCTGGTGCATTGTTTCCTATAAACAGCCTGCCGTCTTGGCTTAAGCCTCTTGCATTGATAGATCCATTGGCCTATGGTGTTGAAGGCATAAGGTATGGACTATTGGGAACTTCCCAAATAAACCCTCTTTATAGCTTTATTGTGCTATCAGGATTCACTGTTTTTATGATAATCATAGGTGCTCATTTATTTAGAAAAATTCAGATATGAAGGCCAACTCCAAAAATTCAGCTTTTATGGAGACTACTTCACATTAAAAGACATTAAACCTGTTCTGGTAAAAAGCGTAGAAAAACAGCAGAGCTATCTTTAAATATCGGAATAAAGAATATTTATCGTTTAACATGTCAATCGTTGGATATTTGGATTATAAACAGAGGGAATTTTGTAAAGATGTGACGTGTACGGTACAGTTAGCTTTAAACAACCAAAAAAGGGATTCTGAAGAATATCAAAAAATAAGGCAAACTTGTAAAACTGATTGTAAATTTACCACATGGCAATTTCATCATTGGCTGATGGAAAAAGGCTATTTAGTCGTTAGACCTGAAGAATAGAATAGAATAGAATAACATAAAATAAAAAAATGTGAGGGAGAGGTGTAAATATATGGATTGGGGTATGCAAAACAGGCTTTCAAAGCTAATTAAACCTGATGGCAGGGCTCTTTTTTTGCCAATAGATCACGGATATTTTCAAGGACCAACACGTAAATTAGAGGAGCCGGGCAAAACTATCAAGCCTCTCATACCTTATGCAGATGCGATCATGCTCACAAGGGGAATACTTCGTACATGTGTGGACACCACAATCCCTAAACCGATTATTCTAAGGGTCTCTGGTGGCACGAGCATGGTTGGAGAAGACCTGGCTAACGAGGGAATTACCACTTCTGTGAAAGATATCATCAGGCTCAATGCAAGCGCAGTATCAATGTCAATCTTTGTGGGCAGCAAATACGAGCACGAATCACTGTTGAATCTGTCAAACCTAGTTAACGAGTGCGAGGAGTATGGTATTCCGGTGATGGCGGTAACGGCCGTGGGTAAAGAGTTAGAAAAGCGGGAGGCAAGATATCTTGCTTTATGCTGTAGGATTGCTGCCGAGTTAGGTGCTCGGGTGGTAAAAACATACTATTGCAAAGAAGGTTTTGAAAAGGTAGTCCGTGGCTGTCCAGTACCAGTGGTTATGGCAGGTGGACCCAGGGTGGAGTCCGAGCTTGAGGTCTTCGAGTTTATTCATGACGGCATCCAGAAAGGCGCCATAGGCGTAAATTTAGGAAGAAATGTATGGCAAAATGATTACCCAGTAGCGATGATCAAGGCTATTCGTTCCGTAATTCATGAAGATTATACGCCAAAAGAGGCGCAAGATCTGTTCGACAGCATTAAGAAGGGCAAACAGTAGTTAGTAATGCGCACGGAACGACTGAAGGCCGCGTGCCCTCGCTTGACCCATATTTGCCAAAAACTCATTGATTTTTAAAGGAATTTTGGCAAACATCAGATATACTGAAACGTTATATTCAATTGTGTTTAAGTTCTAAAAAATAGGGGAGTTCGTGCTTTGTACATTTCCTTTTCAAAACATTTAAATATATACCATTATTATGATTCATAAAAATAAGAAACAGGATTTAGGATGATACCAATAATATCTTTAACATTAATTGTAGTTGCAATAGTGCTAGGAGCTGTATTATATGTTGCAACTAAGAGTTTGAGGAAAGTTGGTTATGCATACCAATCATTGTTTGCACTCGTGGCTCTTGTCATGAGCCAATTTGCTTTTGAATCACTGCCGCTTGTAGTAATTGACTTATTAGCATTGGGACTGCTGATTAATGGTCTGCTTTCATTATATAAAATGAAATAACTTTTTCGTTTCTTCAATCTCTTAAAGAAATGCATCAGGAATATAATTATCAATATAGCCTTCTGGTCACTATTTTCTCCATAAACAGAACTGAACTCTCCCAGTGCTACGCACATATAGTCTTGACTTTGTCAAGCATTGATTGGAACTTAAACACAACTCTTCGGACGAAGTTTGCCAGGACTCCGTTCCGCCTTCGGCTCCACTCGTAACTGGCAAAGAATATAACAGCCCTTTAACGGTTCGGAGGTACCGGCTTCGCCTATTTTGCCAAGCAAAATTACCTCCTCTCCCAAATTCAATTCTTCCAGCTCGAGCCTCCGCTTAAGCGAGTCTCGAGGTCAGAATTGAACTTCGCCAAAGGGCGATGTTATATGAAATCGGCTTCGGGACGCAAGAATTATAAATTAGTTTAATTTAAATAAATCCACGGTGGATGTAAAAAATATAAGTTTTGGAACTTTGGTAGATTTAAAAATAAAAATACTGGGCAGTATGCAGTCAATAAAAAGCATTGTTGCTGTTTTTGTTTTATTTTAATGATCAACCTTTTGTCTTAGTAAAAATCAAATAAAAAATAATTTTGTTGTATTTTTCTCTCTAGTTACAATACATTTAAATAAAAAAATGATATTAACCCCTTAAAAAGGGGGCACTTAGATATGGATTGGTTATTGACAATAGCAGTAATAATAGTGCTGACATTTGTCGGCATATTATTTTGGTTATGGAGCTTTTACAACAGAATAGTTAGATCTGAGAATCGTATAGATAATGCATGGGCACAAATCGACGTACAACTTAAACGAAGAGCAGACCTCATCCCAAATCTGATGGAAACCGTCAAAGGCTACATGAATCATGAGCGTGGAACTCTTGAGGCTGTTACAAAAGCACGGGCTTCTATAATGGGTGCAAAGACGCCACAAGAAAGCATGGATGCAAACAATATGTTAACTGGAGCATTGAAAACACTTTTTGCTGTTGCAGAAAGTTATCCTGATCTTAAAGCAAGTCAGAACTTCCTAAGTCTTCAAGACGAATTGACACATACTGAAGAGAAAATAGCCTATTCAAGACAACACTTCAACGATTCAGTATTAGTATTTAACAATACTATAGAGATGTTCCCCGGAGTAGTATTTGCTAAAAGAATGGGCAAAAAAGAAAAGCAGATGTTACAAATCCCAGAAGCATCTAGAGAAGTACCGAAAGTAGCATTCTAAATTTTTTCTAAGTGTTTGATACCATGGAAAAACAAATGCTGTTAGAGGACCACATACGAAAAAACAAGCGAGATACTGTACTTATCTGTATGTTCATGGTCATTCTTCTTTTTAGTGTAATATTTGCCATAGGTTTAGCACTAGGCTTCCCTCCTTATTTTACTATGGCAATCGCTTTACCCATAGCATTGTTTTACATTATGATCACTTATTCTTTTTCTGTTCAGACTGTTATTTCTGCTGCTGGTGCTAGATCCGCAAATCCACAAGTTCGTGAAGAGAAAATGCTGATTTATAAAGCTGAGGAGATGGCTATAGCTGCGGGTTTGCCGCCGCCTAAGGTTTATGTTCAGGATTCAAAGGATATCAATGCCTTTGCGACAGGTAAGAAGCCAGAAGAATCTATTATCTGTGCTACTACAGGTGCTATTCGGCAATTGAACAATGAGGAGCTTGAAGGCGTTATTGGTCATGAGATGAGCCATATAAAGAATCGAGATATTCTTGTGATGACTGTTACCGTAGCAGTGGTTGGAATCATTGCTCTCCTCGCTGAAATAGCATTGAGGTCTCTATTATGGGGCGGTGGTGGACGAGGGAGTAAAAAAGGCGGCGGTGGAATAATCATCATTATAGTCGCTATTATTTTCATTGTTTTAGCGCCGCTGTTCTCGAGGTTCACTTATCTTGCTATTTCGCGGAGACGAGAATACCTTGCTGACGCAGATGGGGCATATCTTACCCGTAATCCGGAGGGTCTTGCGGCTGCTTTGGAGAAAATAAAGAATGATTTACCCGATGATCCAAAAGGTTCTAAAACAGTTGCTCCGCTTTACATTGCAAATCCATATAAGAGGGCTTTACGTAACTCAATTTGGTCAACACATCCACCATTGGATGAAAGGATAAGAAGATTAAGATCGATGTAAAATTATTATTTTAGTTGATCTTCCATAAGCAACTAACAAGTAAGAGAAATTGTAATTCCAACCTTGAGATTTGTTGTAGTAATACTTTGATAAATTTTTGAATAAGAGAATAAGAGAATAAAATATTAACAGCACAAGAAAATATTAACAGCACAAGAAAAAAAGCCGTGCATCAAACAGGCGTACACGTCGTATTTCCTGTAACTGATATCTCGTATCCCTCACCAGCTACGAGGTCGAAGTTCGTGCCAACGCCACCTATTAGCGAAATCCAGCCTTCGGGTGTTTGTGTGTTTGGATTCCATCGGTTTACTGCATCGCAGTTGGAGCCTATTAAGCACATTAATGAGGATGCATTCTCGAGAGTTGTATCGTATGGCAGACCAATCCAATTCTTACCTGTGCTGTCAGACTTTTTGATGAGGTCAATTGAATCAATGGTTACGGTTAAGCCTGTCACACTAAAGGTCGTATTCGCAGTAACTGATACTTCGTAGCCTTCACCAGGCACTATGTCAAAGTTCGTTCCCATCCCACCAAATAATGAAATCCAGCCTTCTGAGTTTTGGGTAACCGGGTTCCATCGATTTATTGCATCACAGTTGGGTCCTATTAACTCCATTAAGGATGATGCATTTGTAATAGTTGTGGTTATGGGTATGCTAATCCAATTCTTACCTGTGCTGCCAGACTTCTTGATAAGGTTATATTCCAAGTTTACAAGTGGCAAATAATCCTTGTTTGTGCCACCTGAAATATTATATGTTGTATCACCCAGTCCATCTACATCCAAATCATCGCCGGTATAATCGCTCCAATAATTCCCACCAAGATAGGGTCCGCCGATTATGTTTGTTCCTAACGTTTTACTGATGTTCCAGA
>JBHPDI010000015.1:0-23215 GCA_042577985.1 Halobacteriota archaeon
ATTGAGGCATTATCTAAACCGTTAACGTTTTGTATATTGCTCTTCTTAGTTTATTTAGGTCAATGGCAAAAGTCTATTTCACAAGCACAAGGGCGATTGTTAAGGAGCCACATAGATGGTATCAGCCACAACTGAGTGGTGTTAATAAGCTAGAGCAGCTTTTAGAGGGGAGTGGAATTTTAGAAGATATCAAGAAGGGCGAAATTGTAGCTCTAAAGACACACTTCGGAATCCGTGGAACGACAAAGTCATTGCGTTCGATGTTCATTCGTAAGATTGCACAAATGGTCACAGAAAAAGGGGGGGAACCCTTTGTGACAGAAACGACAGGACTTGGAATGCGTCGGGAACAATGTTTTGCCATAGGTAAGATCAAGGCTGCAGAGGCGAGTGGTTACACATCTCAAACGCTGTCTGCGCCGATCATCATTGCCGATGGGCTGAAGGGATTTGATTCTGTGGCTGTTAACGTCGAGGGCTTACAGCTCAAAAAGGTATACGTGGCGAAACACATTGCTGAGGCTGACAAGGTAATTTCCTTGGCTCATTTTAAGGGACATATGAACGCGGGATTTGGCGGTGCACTTAAAAACACAGGTATTGGGTGTGTGGCTAAGACATCCAAATATGATGCGCATCTCTATTATCCTCCCAGCATAAATGGCAATTGCACTGAGTGTGGGGCTTGTGTCAGGATATGTCCTGTAGATGCCATAATGGATTGGAAGATCGACGTTGAAAAATGCATCAGATGTCAGGGATGTGCTGAAGTGTGTAAGGAAAATGCGATATCATCCAAGTGGACATCTTCAAAAGACCTATCCGAGCGATTCGCTGATTGTGCTAAAGCAGTTTTAGATTTAGTTGGAAGGGAAAACATTAAATATGTGAACTTTCTGATCGATATAACGCCGCACTGCGATTGCTGTCCCTACTCAGACAATGCAATAGTGCCAGATTTGGGCATTTTAGTCTCAGAGGACATACTTGCGATAGATAAGGCGTCCGTCGACATGGTGAATAAAGCACCCATAATTGCAGATTCTTTGGCTCGAACAGCAGAGGACAAGTTTCATGGGATGTATGAATGGGCTCACTCCTCGGATCAGTTAAATGCTGCAAAAAAACTCGGACTTGGGGACATGGAATATGATTTGACAGAGGTGGATTGAGGTGAGTTTAAATTCACACTCAGTAAATGCAATAGTTCTTCTCTATAGATCCAGCTAGGTGACCTATAAAAGATTTTGCTAAAAGAAGGAGGATGCAGGCATGAGAAAAAAAATTCAAGTTGCAACTTTTATTCTATTGGCAGTTTTGGTTTTGGCTAGTTTGGGTTGTACCCAAGAAACCGTAATGGATGTGCCGGTATCTGCTCCTGAAGTCTCTGGTGATCCATCCCCTCAGGTAACTTCGGTTACGGAGGAAGATATTGCTACACTCCATACGGAAATTGCTGAATTGATAGCTGTTGTAGAATTACAGGGAAAAAGAATTAATGAACTTGAAAAAGAATCAGCAGTGCCCCAGAAAGAATCCGATCCGATGATGTTTTCCTTGGCTATTTCAGATGTAGTGCAAAGCGTACAGCCGGCTGTGGTATTCATCTCGGCTGAAACTGGTACAAGGAGTTTTGGATCTGGGTCAGGAGTGATAATAACCAAAGATGGATACATATTGACAAATAATCACGTAGTGGAGGGTGCTACTAAGCTGGAGGTGACACTTCCTAATATTCCAAATCCCTTCGATGCTAGGCTTATAGGCACGGATCCAATGACAGATCTGGCCGTGATTAAAATAGAAGGAGATTTTTCTACTGCCGATTTTGGCGATGCCTCAAAATTGAGACCAGGAGATCTGGTTATAGCCATCGGAAACCCTTTGGGACTTGAAGGGGGTCCGACCACAACTCTAGGAGTGGTGAGCAATACTGAGCGCTCTACTGTGGTAGAAGGTACTAGATATTATGATTTAATCCAAACCGATGCTGCCATCAACCCAGGAAACAGCGGAGGACCTCTGCTGAGTCTGGATGGCAAAGTAATTGGTATTAATACTCTTGGTGGTGAGGCTGAGAACATTGGTTTTGCTATAAGTGCCAACACTGCACAGCCTGTCTACGATGCCCTAGTAGTCCCTCCTCACAAGGTCTTTCGTCCCTGGTTAGGGGTTGGTTTTAGGACAGTAACCCCTGATTTTGCAGCTCAAGCAGGTTATCAAAGGAATACGGGTGTTGCGATCCTAAGTGTGCAAGAGGGAAGCCCTGCAGACCAGGCAGGTCTGATGGTTGACGACATCATCATTGGTTTTCAGGGTGAGGAAGTAATCGTAGACACTAAGTTGATAAAAATGCTATGGACTCACAAGGTTGGCGAGGAGATAGAATTAAAATTATTGCGCGGTGAGGAAGAAAAAACGGTGATTGTCAGGTTGGGTGAAAGGCCAGAAGGTCTTTAAAGCCGGTCCATCCTATAAGCTATTGGATTTCTTGTTCTGAATCTGCAACGAGTAAATCTATTCCGTCTGAGTAATCCATATTCCGAATATTATCAAGGCACCACATATTATTTGATAGGCACGGATCCTTTCATCGAGAAAGACGGATGCCTGTATGATAGCAAAGACAGGTATTAGAAAAGTGAAAATGTTTGTTTTGGATGCCTCTAATTCTTTAAGCACCTTCAAGTATAGTATGGTGCCAATCACGGTACAGAGGATTGCTAATACAAATAATATAATCCATATGTTTGTAGGATATGTGAACTTAACGGGTTCTACTAAGACAGATATGATGTCCAAAAGTATCGTTCCCATGAGGGTGCTTAACGCCAAGATGAGTAGCGGACTATTTTTTTCCACTATCTTTTTTCCGATGATCGTGTAGACTGAGTAGGATATTGCTGTTGATAAGAGCATCAAATTACCATAAAAGGCAATTGAGCTACTGAAGTTTGGAATGTTGCCATTAGTCGATATGATTATGACGCCCGTCAACGAAAGCAATAAACCAGAGAACTTCCGAAATCCTAGTGATTCGCGCAGAAATATGGTAGCCAATATCATTGTGAAAGCCGGACTACTGTTCTGTAATATGCTCGCCACGGAAACCGTCAAGTGTAGCATACCTATGTTTTGCAGTATGTTTGGGATGGTGACACCAACTATGCCCAATACAAGTAAGGTGGTAAAGTTATCTTTTGTGAACTCTTTGATCTGCTTCATCTCGAACTTGATCAGAGCATATCCCACAAAAATGATGGTGGCAATGGAAAATCTCAAAGAAGCCAGATAGATCGGCGTTACTTCATTCAATCCCATTTTGGTAAGCACGAACGACATCGACCATAGGACCACTGCAATTATAATCGATGCATAAGTTTTCGTAATAAACCTCCCCTATCAAGAATGTTACTTTCGTGGATACTAAACTTTTGTGGATAAGATACTAAAATAAAAGAAAACATCAACATTTTTTATAAATATATGCTAAAATATTTTGAGAGAATCGACAATTTTTATTGTTAATCTTAATCATTTGCATTTTGAAATTTCAACCTTTCTGATACTCACATCTCGATTCTGAAAGGATTTATTTCAATCCCACTTTTCAAAAATCTACTTTATACGGGCTTCTTTTATTATATCCATAATGAAAGTGTTTATGTGTTTTTGTAAGCCTAAAAACGACTTATTATTGTTATACTTCCATCCTATTGGGAATTGAACTGTTAAAATTGATTGAAATGTTTTAAATATTTTGATTGTTACTTATGTTACCATAACTTAATTTAAATCCTAGGTATCTTAGGATTTAAACAATACGAGGTGAAAAAGTATGAGAATAGAAATTCCAGAGGAGGAGGAACGCCCACCTGAACTGAAGTATGGATTGAGTAAACCTGAAGGTAGAAAATGGGTAGAGCAGTACCTACAGAAAAAAGACCCTGATTTATTCAAGGGTGCGGTGATAAGTGGGAACGGACGGGTAATTATGATGACTAATGGTATACAAGGTATCAGGCTCGGAAAAAATTACATCGACATATCGGGCGGAATAAGGTGAAAGCGATTTAAGTCTCTTGAAATTCCAACATGAGACGATTTAGACCTGAAATGAAAAATTGCCAAGGTTTAATTTCAGTATAAGTAGACATTGCTAATATCTACATCTTTCGGGTTTTTTTGGGGGTTGACTAATCGACAGCCCCCAAAAGAATTTTTTTTTAAAAACTATCAAAAATTTTATAAAAGACATATCCAAATATCCTGTCACAAGAGATTTTTCATCCAATCTCAAAATTGCACCTAAAGTCTGAAAGTTGAACCTAAACTATCACAAAATTAAATGTTAAGTGCGAAGTTAGAATTGAAGGTTCTGATACATTATCGAGACTTATAATATTTTGCTAAAGGGCATCGCATTATCATGGCTTTTTAAAAAACGGGTAATTCGTTATTCCTCTGTTTTTTTTTGGGTTAATATTTTAATTCTTCGTTCGTGCATTCTCTATTTTTATCGTATATAATATCACACATCTACCTGTTTGACCATTTTCAACTTGAAAGTTCGAGCATTCTTTCTATCGCTTCTCTGGCCTTATCTGCTACGCCTTTTCGGACAGTTACCTCTGGCTCTCCCGTTTCCAGTGCTCTCTCCATCTTTTCTAACGTGTGCATTTTCATGTGTGGGCAAACGGCATATTCGGAGAGAGGATAAAATCTCTTTTCTGGAATCTCCTTCTCAAGCCTGTGCAACATCCCCACCTCAGTACCTATCAAAAACTCCTTTCCTGCTGATGCTTTGCAATATCTGACTATGCCACTCGTTGAGGCGATGTGGTCTGCTGCCTCTTGAATTTCTGGTATGCACTCTGGGTGTACAACCAATTTGGCTTCTGGGTGCTTCTCTCTCGCATCCACTAAATCAGATTCAGTTATCTGATGGTGTGTCGGGCATAACCCATATTCTGGAATGGAAATTATCTCCTTGCTGGTTCTCTGTCTAACATAGTGTGCTAGGTTGCTATCCGGTCCAAACAAAATCAAATCAGAGTCCATCAACTCCACTATCTTGGCGGCGTTTGCAGATGTACAAATACAATCTGCATGGGCTTTATCCTCGGCTAACGTATTTATGTACAGAACTACATCCGCATCTGGATATTTCCTTTTAGCGTCCAACAGATCTTCTGTTTCCATCTGCTGAGCCATCGGACAAATGGCACCAAGATCTGGTATCAAAACCTTTTTATCTGGGTTTAGTATACTTGCAGTCTCTGCCATGAAATCCACCCCACAGAATAGTATCATTTCAGCATCTGTCTTTGTTGCTTTCTGAGACAATTCTAGAGAATCGCCAACAAAGTCTGCAATATCCTGAATCTCAGGTCTTTGATAGTTATGGGCAAGAATAACCGTGTTTTTTCTATCCTTCAATCTCTCGATATTTTTGGTATTTGCCCTCATCATCTTATCCTCTGTTCATTTGAATATATGTTCATTCTTCTGCCTCTGACAAATCCAATAAGTGTTATTCCAGTCTTATTGGCTATATCTACAGCCAAACTTGTAACAGCACCAATTGAGGCAACGATCGGTATCTTTGCTACTGAGCATTTCAAAGCCATTTCAGAGGATATTCTTCCTGTGCATACCACGAAAGTATCTGGAAAAAGGTATTTTTCAGTCAGTGCATATCCTATGACTTTGTCCAGTGCGTTGTGTCTACCAATATCTTCTGCTATATAAATTCGCTCCATTTTGGAGCCCTCAAGAATTGCACAGGTGTGTGTCCCACCGGTTCTCTTGTACAATTCGGATCTCAAAATATTTTTTATACCTTCAAACAACGTCTTTCTGTCCAATTTCAACTTTGAATCCACTTTTGTGAGCTTTGATTCATCTAAAAATCCAGAACCACCTCCACAACCACTCACTATGACTTTTTTTGCAGCGAACACTTTGACCGGACTTTTAGTTATTACTTTAGCTATGTCATCACGTATTCTCATGGATTCTACGTCTTCTGTACTTTTGATAACTCCCTCGGATAAAAGATTACCTAATACGAACTCTTTTTTCATTTGGGGGCTCATCATGGAAGTTGTAAAGTGCCTGCCGTTTACATAAATAGCTAATGCAGTCTCTTTAGCCACTTCATCCTTTAGCTTTGTACGGGTATCCCCTTCCCATCTTATATACTCTTTTAGAACGCTTTTCATCTAAACAAGACTCCTAGCAATATCCTCAATGGTTATCAGTAACGTTTCGACTTCATCTTCAGTATTGTATAAATATAAGGATGCTCGAACTGCTCCTTTGACACCAAGCTCTTTCATTAAAGGTATACAGCAATGGTATCCCGATCTGACCATTATATTTGAAAAATTATCGAGCATCAAGGCAACATCATGTGGGTTTAAGCTTTCGACGTTAAAGGAAATCACCCCTATTCTTTGCTCTAGATCTGGGTGGTAGACCTCTACGTTTTCGTTCTCCTCTAATCCAAGGACGAATTTTTTAGTTAATTTTTCCTCATGTTTCCTTATATCGTTCATTCCGATATTTTCCAAATATTCCACAGCTTTTCCGAGGGCAATCCCGCCAGCTATGTTCGGCGTACCGGCTTCAAATCTCTCATAATTCTCCTTTAGTTTGTAATCCTCCCGCGAAACATCATCTATTGTCCCCCCTCCTATGACAAGAGGACATATCTCCTCTAAAAGCGACTTTTTCATGAACAAAACCCCAGTTCCTGTGGGGCCAAGCATTTTGTGCCCCGAAAAAGCTAGGAAGTCGCAGCCGAGTTCTTTTACATCTACGGGTAGATGTGGCACTGATTGGGCACCATCCACCAAGAGCAAGGCATTGTTATCTTCACAGATCTTTGCAATCTCTTTTATGGGTGTTATCGAGCCCAGAACATTTGAAACATGTGTTAGGGCAACTAACTTCGTACTATCATCTATCACCTTTTCAAAATCCTCTGAGAGGAGAACTCCGTTTTTTGGTTTGACGATCTCCAGGTCGACTCCAAATCTTTTATTAACTCGCAGCCATGGCATTAAATTAGAATGATGCTCAAGTATGCTTGTCACAATCTTATCTTTTTTCTCCCATACCAACCCAGATGCGACTAAGTTTATTCCCTCTGTCGCATTCTTTGTAAAGATGATCTCTTCTTCTTTGGCATTAATGAAATCAGCAACTTTTATATGTGCATCCTCGTAGAGTTGCGATGCTATCTGGGACAGTCTGTGAACACCCCTCTCAACGTTTGCATTATAATCCCTGTAATAGCTTTGGATCGAGGCTACAACCGGCTCTGGCGTTAAACTTGTAGCTGCGCTGTCCATGTAAATTATTCCCTCATCCAAAATTGGAAAGTCCTCTCTGATTTTTTCCACATTCATTCCGTCTTCTCTCAACTTCTACGAATCGTTTTATTAAATACCTTTCTCACCTCAAGCAAACGTTGCAACCCTCAGGGACCGTATCATGTTCTTTATGTAGTTCGCAGAGCGTCTTGTCTGTCTTAACCCTCGTACAGACTTCACAAATTCTAAGTGTCAAATTGCTAAAGTCGTCATCTCTCGCCGTATCTTTTGCAAACTCTCTGATCTCCTCCTTAACATCCGCTTTAAATTTCGTGTCTTTCCCCCTCTTTTCCTTCACATACTGCGAAACTGCTGCTTGAGTAATCCCAAGCTTTTCAGACACTTCTTTTTGAGACAATCCCAACTTTACGAGCTCTTTAGCCAATTCAGATCTTATACTTGGCAAAACATACCAAACTACTAGTTCACAAGGAAGTTTCATTTTCACCACCGCAAGTTTAATATATCATTTTATACTTAACGATTGTTAAGTAAGAGTCCTATATAAAGTTAACGCCGTTAAGCCAAGGTGGCAAAGCGTCGATGCTACTGACTACAGATCAGTATAGGAGAGTTCAAAATCTCCCCCTAGGACTATGGAGATGCATATCTATGTCTTCGTTAGAAATGAAAGACCTACATGTCAGCGTTGATGGAAAAGAGATTTTAAGAGGAGTGAACCTCACCGTAGGTGGGGGGCAAGTACACGTTTTATTAGGTCCAAACGGTGCTGGTAAGAGCTGTTTGGTCAAGGCAGTAATGGGCATTCCTGCCTATAAAATCGATGGCGGGAAAATAATAGTTGATGGAAAGGAAATAAACGATCTCCCTCTATATAAAAGGGCAAAACTGGGAATAGGTCTTGCATTCCAAGACTCTCCAGCGATACGGGGTGTGAAGCTCGGCGATCTTATCCGACTGTGTGGTGACGGAGAAGTCGATAAATACATAATGAGAAGTTCATTGAGGACGGATTTCAAGAATAGGGATGTTAACCTCGGATTTTCTGGTGGGGAAAAAAAGAGAAGTGAGCTGGCTCAGCTGTTTGCGATGAAACCCAAGTTTTTGTTATTAGATGAAATCGATTCTGGTATAGATCTAGAGGGCTTAGAATCACTTGGGAGGGAGATAAATTCGTTTGTAGCTGAAACTGGTCTTTCAGCCATTATGATCACCCACCTTGGTTATATTCTGAGGTATGTTAATGCGGATAGAGCTCACGTCCTCCTTGATGGAAGAATAGTCCGCTCTGGTGACCCCGAAGAGATTATTGATCAAATCAAAGAGAGAGGATTTGGTGATTCCAATGAGTGAGTGGAAAGAAAAAGCAGAAAAAGCTATAGAAAAACCAGCACCCCTTGGCACAGACATCGATCTTAGTGAGTACAGCAGGACTGTCAAAGAATGGAGTGCTGTTTCCAATTTATCCGAACTACCAGAAGAAACCAAAAGAAACGCTTTATTAGCAGGCGTTGTGAGTGATGAGAAGTTCAGGTGTGGTACATATTTTCAATTAGATCACTCAGTGGTCTTTGAAAAGGTCAGAGAGGAATTCAAAGGAAAAGTAGAGATCATGAGTACAAAAAAGGCGATGGAAAAGTACGATTGGGTGAAGGATTATTGGTGGAAAGCTGTGCCAGTGGACACCGATAAATACACTGCTCAAGCTGAACTGGAATGGGATAATGGTTATTTCCTAAGGGCTTTACCGGGTGCTAAGGTTACATTTCCAATGCAAGCTTGTTTGTTCATCTCTCAACATGGTATCGATCAAAATGTGCATAACATGATCATAGCAGAGGAGGGAAGCGAAATCCAAATCATCACTGGCTGTACTGCGTATGATTTGAGAAAAGGGTTACACATCGGAATAAGTGAGTTCTTTGTGAAGAAAAACGCAAAACTCACTTTTACGATGGTTCATAGGTGGGCTCCCCAATTGGATGTTAGGCCAAGAGCTGTTGCAATTCTGGAGGATGGGGCCACGTTTACAAACAATTACATCTGCCTCAATCCGGTAAAATCGATGCAACTCTATCCAACCGCCTATTGTAATGGGAAGAACAGCGTAGCCAATCTTAACACCATCGTCCTTGGAGCGGCAGATTCTGACATAGATGTTGGAGGCAGAGTAGTTCTCAGAGGAGAGAATAGTAGGGGCCAAGTGCTAACCAGATGTGTGGGGAAAGATAGTTCGAAGATACATGCAAGGGGGCAGATCATCGGAGAGAGCAACGGTGGAGCCCATATAGACTGCAGAGGGCTTATCATTTCGGATAGGGCGAAAATATACGCTATTCCGTTGTTAGATGGACTTGTAAAGGGCTGTGAACTGTCACATGAGGCAGCAGTTGGCAGGATCAAGGATGAGGAGCTATGGTATCTAATGTCAAGGGGATTAACAGAGGAGGAAGCAACATCTTTGATAATCAAGGGCTATCTCGACCCTGGCATTTTTGGATTACCGGGAGAACTCGAAAAGGACATCAAACGAGTGACTGAAATGTCAGTTAAAGAAGTGATGTGAATGGATGAGGTAAAAGTCTCCAAGGCGATAATAGAAAGCTTTGCAAAAGAGTTTGTAGATGTAATGGAACTAGATGTCGCTATAGTGGGGGCAGGCCCAGCTGGAATGACATCTGCATATTATCTTGCGAAAGAAGGCAAAAAGGTTGCAATCTTTGAAAGAAAACTCAGCGTTGGCGGCGGAATGTGGGGCGGAGGTATGATGTTTCCTCATATCGTCGTTCAAGATGCCGGCAAGGAAATTTTGGATGAATTTGGTGTTCGAACAGAGGAGTGGGAACAAGGTTATTGGGTTGCAGGTTCTATAGAAGCGGTGTCAACAATTTGTTCTAAGACCGTAAAGGCAGGAGCAAAAATATTCAACTTGATTGGAGTTGAAGACGTGATGATAAGAGAGGACGATGGGATACATGGTTTGGTACTAAACTGGAGTTCCGTTGCGGAAGCAAGATTGCACGTAGACCCACTAGCCATAAGGTCAAAAATGGTCATAGATGCCACAGGGCATAACTCTGAGATCGCTAGGGTAATAGTGAGAAAAATAGGTGCAAAGCTTCGCACCAAAACTGGCGCTGTAATAGGAGAGAAGCCAATGTGGGCTGAGGTTGGTGAGAAAGATATAGTAGGAAACACCAAAGAGGTTTACCCTGGTTTAATCGTGGCTGGAATGGCAGCCAATGCTGTTTTCGGCTCTCCAAGAATGGGAGCCATATTTGGCGGCATGCTTTTATCCGGAAAGAGAGGCGCAGAGTTAGCATTAAAGAAGGTGAAGTAATTGGAAGCCATGGATATAATAAAGAGATATATGGAAAAATTTGAAG
The DNA here is from genome assembly GCA_042577985.1 of Halobacteriota archaeon. Lineage (GTDB taxonomy): Archaea > Halobacteriota > UBA148 > UBA148 > UBA148 > UBA148. Next base: position 10,727 of record JBHPDI010000015.1, read on the forward strand.
GTGAAAAGGTTGCAATTGCCTATTCTGGAGGAGTTGACAGCTCTCTGGTTGCCTACGCGGCCAAGGAAATTGCCGATGCTCTTACGATTAAGTCAGAGTTCGTTTTCGATTACGTCATCGATGATGCCAAGGAGTTTGCAGAAAAGTTTGGTCTTAGACATAAAATTCTAAACGTCAGCATCCTTGAGGACGAGATTAAGGCAAATCCTCCAAACAGGTGTTATCTCTGCAAGAAAAGGATCATCGAGGAGTTAAAGAATCTAGGATACAACATCATCATGGATGGAACCAATGCAGATGACTTGAATGAGGAGAGACCAGGTTTAAAAGCCAAACAAGAAGAAGGCGTTATTTCCCCACTTGCCGATCTTGGCTTGGGTAAAAAGGAAATAAGGAAAATCATGGCAGATATTGATGAAAAGGTTGCAATAAAACCTTCAGAGTCTTGCTTGGCGACCAGGGTTCCTTTTAATTCCGAAGTGACGCTGGAGAGATTAAAAAGGATACAAAAAGCGGAGGATCTCCTCAAATCGATAGGTTTGAGCTCGGTCAGGGTGCGAGATCACTTTCCAGTAGCTAGAATAGAGGTTCCAAGAGATGAGTTTGACAAGATATTGGGTGCAGAGGATGTTATCTTAGAACTCAAGCACCTTGGTTACGAATCTGTGACTATGGATGTGAGGGATGAAAAGTGATCAAAAATCGCACATCTTGATCAATCTTTTCGTCCATTGGAGCTTCTTCTTCTTGACTTCGCTTACGTTGGGATCCTTAAAATCAAAGCCGATCAATTCAATGCTATCGGCATTAAACTCTTTTGCGAGAAAGACGCATCTATCGCCGTCCGTAAACCCTCCAAAGTTGTGAACGTTTTTTATTGGCTTAGACTGCGTACTACCAATGACATTTTTCAGCGTTGGCACGTATTTCTTTATAGCAGGAATGTTATCGCCATGTGCGTGAACCACTATGATTGCACACTTTTGATCTACGCTGATAATATCTTCCATACATCCGTCTAGGTCTGTGACTACAATATCTGGAACTATGTAATTTTTTAGAAGTACGGACGTTGCACCATCTGCAGCAATTATCACACGACCAGATATATCTGTACTACTAAGCTCCTCATATAATAAGGGAGCATTTCCACATATGGTGACTTGCTTCCGACAAATCAAATCCGATAATCGATGGATGTTAATCGAGCGATCTCCGATTAGTTTAGATAATAGGAGTGCAGCTTCTTCGTCCTTGCTCCTATCAAAGCCGAAGTCATCCAAAATTTCCTGATAAATCGGGTTCCATTCCTTGAATTTCATCGCCTATCTCATCCCTAGTGTGCTTTCTGATCATTGGATTATCTGGTGATACCGAACCGCATATCAACGTTCTCGACCGTCCACTCCCTAACCAGATCCCCCTTCACCTGTACATCCATGCCAAGCTCGAGTTTATTCGCCCTGATCTCTTCTGAGATAAAATCTTTCCACGTATCTATGAGGTCTACCAATCGTTCATCCAAAACTTGCACAAACACATCGATCTTATCCTCTACATCAAGATCAAGCTCCTTTCTCATGTTCTGTATCCTGCGAACGATATCTCTGGCATATCCTTCTGCCATAATATCATTCGTAAGCGAGACATCCACATATACCGTCCCTAAAGAAAAATCTGCAGCAGAGATGTGCTCTGGAATCTTCTCCTCAAAATGAATCATGTCTTTGGTTATTTTGAAGACTTTATCAGATAACTTAAGTTTATATCCTTTTTCTATTTCTTTCTTTAACCTTTTACCATCGACTCTCTTCAGCGCAGCTATGATCTCTTCGGCGTTGACCTTGAACTTTGGTCCGATAACGCTCAAGTCAGGAATAACCTCTAGAGCGATCTCACTGAACCTCTCATCAACGTTGAGCAGGGCTATCTCTTTTGTGTTCGCCTGCTCCATGATAACTTTTTTTAGATGTTTTACAGAATCTATAACATTCTTATCGGAAGGAGAGATTATGATCTGCTTGACAGGCCATCTTAGCTTGCGCTTCGCTTTCTGCCGTGCTCTGTGGGAAACCTCAACGATATCTCTAGCAATATCCATGTTTGCCTCGAGTTCAACATCGATTAGTTCTTCTTTTGGAGAAGGCCAATCGCACATGTGAATCGTTGGCATTGATTTGGAATCCATTCCAAGCATCAAGTTATGATATATTTCCTCAGTGATGAAAGGTGTGAATGGGGCAATCAGCTTGGTTATTTGTGAGAGAACTTCGTAGATGACCCAATATGCGGCCAGCTTATCTAGGTTATCTGCTTCTGTCCACGTCCTGGGGCGAATTAATTGGACGTACCATCGCGATAAATCCTCAAGGATGAACTTTTGTAAGAGACGAGTTGCTCTGTGTAATTCATAGTCTTTCATAGTCTTATCGACGCCTTTGATCAAAGAGTTCGTTTTAGATAGAATCCATCTATCCTCTGACCGTAGATGCCCCTTTATAGAGTCAAATGACATGGCATATGGATCAAAATTGTCGAGTCTCATGTAAGGCAGTGGGAAACGATAGACATTCCATAGAATGTTTAGCATTCTGTGCGCATTCTGCACTTCTTCCCAGTTGAAGCGAAGATCTTCCCATGGTGCATTCGCCGATAAAACATAGAAACGCAGCGCATCGGCTCCATATTTTTCTATGACATCTTCGGGCGCCACAACATTTCCTAGGCTTTTTGACATCTTTCTACCCTCATCATCTAGCGTGAAGCCATGCATCAGCACGCTCTTGTACGGTGCCTTTTCGAATGCAACCATGCTTGAGCCGAGTTGCGAGTAAAACCACCCCCTCGTCTGGTCATGTCCCTCTGTGATAAAATCAGCAGGCCACCATTTTTTGAATTTCTCAGTATCTTGGGGAAAACCCAGATTGGCCCATGATGCTACGGCGGAGTCAAACCATACATCAAACACGTCCTTCACGCGATACATGGTCTTTCCACACGTGCATCTCAGATTGATTGTGTCTATGTGTGGTCTGTGAAGATCTAACAAAGGGACATTCGCCTTCTCCTTGAGCTCTTTTATGGTGCCTATCACCTCAATGGAACCACATTCGCACATCCAGATAGGCAGAGGAGTGCCCCAGTATCTCTGACGTGATATGCACCAATCTCTCGCAGATGAAATCCAGTCCATGAATCTAGCAGATCCAGCCCATTCTGGATACCATCCTATGCGAGAAATCTCCTTTATCATCTGCTCTCTCAAATCTGAGACTTTGATGAACCATTGTTCAGTCGCCAAGTATATGATGGGGGTCTTGCATCGCCAACAATGACCGTATCGATGGATTATCTCTCCTTTAGCGAGAAGAGCACCCCTTTCATCAAGATCTTTGATGACATGTTGATTTGCATCAAAAACATACTTGTTGGCGTAGATACCCGCATCTGCTGTGAAAAGTCCGTTAGGTCCCACTGGACAGAAGATTGGAAGATGGTGCTCTGTGCCCAGCAAAAAATCGTCAAGACCATGCCCTGGGGCGATGTGTACGCATCCGGTGCTCTCAGCTTCAGGGGATACATCGAGGTTCACGAAATCTGCCGTATATACACCATGATCTAGTTTTTTCTGATAGGGCACTATATCATCTAGAGGGTGTTCATACTTTGTGCCAGCGAGGTCTATGCCCCGCATGGTATCTAAAATCTCATAATCTTCATAATCCCATTTTTTCAAGACATGCTCTACTAACTCAGAAGCCATTATCAATGTCTCATTTTTACATCTTATTTTGGAGTACTCAATGTCAGGGTGGACTGCTATCGCCTGATTGGATGGAATTGTCCATGGGGTCGTCGTCCATATCACGATGAATGCATCTTCTCCTACAAGAGGAAACTTGACATAGATGGAAGGGTGGCGTTCATCCCAATATTCTACTTCAGAATCTGCTATGGCGGTCTCACATCTAGGGCACCAGTTGACCACCCTTTTACCCCGTTCTAGCAGACCCCTCTCATATGCACGCTTTAACGTCCACCACTCCGCTTCTATATATTCGTCGGTGATGGTCATATATGGGTCTGCCCAATCAAGCCAAACACCTAGGCGCTTGAATTGTAAGGTCATTTGATCCTTTGAATCAAGGGCGAAACGCTTACATTCAGCGATGAATCTATCCATGCCATATTCTTCTATTTCTTTTTTGTTTTTGAATCCCAGACTTCCTTCAACTTTGACTTCTATTGGAAGTCCATGCATGTCCCATCCTGCTCTATCAAGTACATGAAAACCCCTCATCGACTTGTATCTGAGCATTACATCCTTGATGATTTTATTCCATGCTGTGCCAAGATGTATTCTTCCTGTGGTATATGGGGGGCCATCCAAAAAATAGAATAATTCTCCTTTTGATCTATGATTTCGAGTTAGATCATATGCATCTATACTCTTCCAAAATTCTATTACTTTTTTTTCCACTTCTTGAGAGTCGTAACGACTCTTTACGTCCAAGATCATATAACGACAAGAAGGATTAATATGTCTTAAACATATTTCTAAAAGGATGATCAAAGAAGAGATTTGGACTGAGAGATATCGGCCCAAGAGTTTGGATGACGTAGTAGGTCAAGATGATATTACCGAACGCCTCAAATCTTATGTAAAATCAGAAAATCTACCACATTTGCTTTTTTCTGGTCCGGCAGGCGTTGGGAAAACCACGTCTGCAATTGCTATCGCAAAGGAACTTTTTGGAGAGATGTGGGTCAACAATTTTATCGAGCTGAATGCCTCTGACGAAAGGGGCATAAATGTCGTTAGAAATCAGATCAAGAACTTCTCAAGAACATCACCTTTGGGAGATGCAAGCTTCAAGATAATCTTCCTCGACGAAGCGGATGCTCTAACGCCTGATGCACAGAATGCACTGAGAAGAACCATGGAGAAATTCTCTTCTACATGTCGTTTTATTCTCTCATGCAACTACTCATCGAAAATAATCGAACCCATCCAATCAAGATGTGCAGTCTATAGATTCAGACCGATATCCAATATATCTATCGGGAAACGGATCAAGCATATTGCGAGTGAGGAAAAACTAAACGTCACGGAGGATGGACTAGATGCGATTGGGTATGTAGCTAGGGGAGATATGCGCAAGGCCATAAATATATTGCAATCAGCAGCCGTGCTCGGCAATAAAATAGATGCTGAGGCAATATATAAAATAGCTGCAATGGCCCGTCCAAGAGAGATAAACGAGTTGATCGAACTCGCTATGAAAGGTGATTTCATGGGTGCAAGGGATAAACTGGATTTACTGCTTATAGGGCAAGGACTATCGGGGGAGGATGTGATCAGCCAGATCCATAGGGCCATAATGGACTTCTGTGGCATCTCAGAGAGGTCGAGAGTTCAGTTGATCGACAAGATAGGCGATATCGATTTCCGCCTTACAGAAGGTGCCAACGAGCGTATACAACTGGAGGCATTGATAGCTCATTTCGTTTTGGCTGGATCTAAGGAATAGGTTTTTCAGACATTTATCGAAAAGTTGAAATTATGCTTGATTGTATAGTCTCAGATCCATTCGGCGTGAAAAGCATGTGCACCAAGATCATTTTAGAATATTTTTGTCAATAATGATATCCTATTTCTGTTTTTGATCAATCAATGATTGATATGTTTCATCTATTAAATCATCAACATCAACGTCTCTTTCCTTCGCTACTAATAGCGCAGAGATCTCAATCTCAATCAGGTTCGCCATGCGTTCTTGTTTTTTGTTCACCAACGCTATTGCCTCTTTTCTACTCAATTCCCTCACAACGATCCTCTCTATGATGCGCTCAAAGACGGACTGCTCTTTTTTTAGGTCTGGTTTGAAGCCCAGTGGAATCTCGATTATTTTGAAGTCAAAATTCGGTTTTATCTCATCATCTTTTATGGATATCAATCCATCATTCTTTGCTTTATTGAGAAATTCTTTTGCCTGTTCTGGCGAGAACCAACCAAGATCGAGGGAAAGGGCAAATATGAACTCAGAGGTTGTGAGGACGTTCTTCCCTCTCTTCCTGAAGGGCATGGCAACAGTTTGCATCATATCGGTCATTTATATCACATTCAATTGTGATCGCGGGATAAAATAGTTAGTGCTCAGTAGTTATCAAACTCTTTCTGGAAAAGGTCATAAGTGCGCTCATCCATGAGGGTGAAAATGATGGTTTTAAGCTCTGTATCCTTCTTGGAATAATTGATCACCGTATTAATCATAATCTTTGCGCACTTATCCTTGGGATAGCCAAATGCTCCCGTGCTTATAGCAGGGAATGCGATGCTTCTTAAATTATACTCATCTGCCAGCCTAAGGCTGTTTAATGTTGCATTCTTTAGTTTGTCATCCTCATCGCCCTCTCCCATCAGTGGTCCTACGGTATGAATGATGTACTTTGCCTTTAGCTTACCTGCAGTGGTTATAACTGCATCTCCTACTCCTATTTCACCGATTTTATTGCTCTCCTCTTGTATGATATATCCACCTTTCCTCACTATTGCTTTAGCAACTCCACCACCATGCTGTAGTTTTTTGTTAGCGGCATTCACTATCGTATCTACACTCATTTCCGTTATGTCTCCCCGCTCCAGATTGATAATCGTATTTTTGACTTTCTTTTCCATATAAATCTCCTATCTTTTATGCCATAACAGATGCATTAAAATACTTGCGTTCAAATAAGAGATATCATGAAATGGCAAGGCAAATCCAGGCGTAAGGAAACTGGGGGTCGGCTGAGACCGTCAAGAAGCAAAAGGAAGCATGAAATTGGACGTGATAGCGTGGAAGCACATATCGGTGAAACCAAGAGATTAAAATTGAATGTCATGGGTGGCGGCAACAAGATAAGCGTACGTCAGGGAGATGTTGCCAACGTAACAGATCCAAAGACCAACAAGACAAAAGTTGTTAAGATCCAAACAGTAGAGGCAAATCCAGCAAATCAACACTATGTTCGGCGAAATATACTTATGAAAGGTGCGGTTATCAAGACCGAGTTAGGCAATGCAAAGATCCACAGTCGTCCGGGGCAAGACGGAGTCGTCAACGCAGTGCTGATAGATTAAAAATCTCTCTAACATTAATTATTTAAATATTTCGCATATGTATCTAAAAATGGATGAATCAGAAGGAAAATAGAGAATATAAGTATAAAATAGTTATTTAGATAATAACAAAAATCAGTATAACCTTTTTAGATGGCTAGGGGATTGATTTCCAAGAAAATAGGGCATATTATAAATAAAAATTTGACTAATAAATGTTAAAAATAGGACTAATGCCAAGATAAAAAAATCTTTTATATTTGATTCAACCTTTACATCCACTCCCCTAAAAAAAGGAGAATGGCAATTAGTCTTTTATAATTCATATGGCTTATAAAAATTCAAAGAATATCTGACACTACTCCACTTACGTTTATCTTTAAGTTCCTAAGAATCAACTATAACGTACTTCTCACATCACATATATCTAGAATTTTTCATATTTGGGATTCTTTAAGCTATTTGTGGGGCATTCTTATTTTCAGGTTGAAGAAAATATCTGGAGTAGAGCCAAAAATCTATTGGCAAAAAAGATGGTGTCTGTATGCTTGTATACCCTTCATATTTTGAAGTTTTGTTGGTAGAAAATTTTTGTTTATTTTTAATGAACAACTCTGATTAAATTTATAATGTGACAAATATAGGTGATTTCCTACCAAAGGCTTGTAAAATATAGAAAAAGATCAGGGGAATAAAACATTTAAAGTGATATGTTAAAGACTTCTGTTCATAATGTCGAGATTTTTTCGTGACATTATCCTATAAAATACCAACCATATACACACCCTCAAAATTTTTAAGAAATGCTAAACGCTTTCTATTCCCTTTTTTTCATGACTGTCGCAAGCACGACACTTAATATCCCAATCAAACCCGCCAAACCTACCATATTGAATTCAGGCAATGCAGTCGGCGCAGAATATGGAATAACAGTTGAAGATACTTCAACATAGAAAGAAGTGTATGATATGTCGTAATATGTAGTTGAACCAATTGTGTAAGAAGCATTGCTTTCAACTATGATAATCTTATTTCCGGCACCAGTCCCATATTCTATCGAAAGCGAGAGCGTTACGTTATTTGTAGCACCTGGGGCCAAATCGAAATTACTATCAGAAAAAGAATAATCCCTGATGATATAATAATCAGGAGAGCTTTCGTTTATGCTAAGTGTTACAGTCTCAGTTACGGTTGCTTCAGACATAGCATTGATGATGTATTCGACTTCATTGTCATGTTCGCCTACATCGGCGTCTATGATATAGGTAGATAATGAAATACCAGGAGACATTTTATGGATTTGCCCGTTTACATTCATGGGAATAAAAAGCGATAAACTGAGTAGGGTTATAATGCAAAGACACGCAGTTACGATAAAGACTCTCCTCATATATGCTCCTAACAACTAATTATACATTATATTATAAATGTTTAGGCAATACCGATCCATCTTATCACCCTGTTACATTAATTGCACCATAGTCTTTAGAAGTACCTAGCGATGCACGGGCAATGGCACAAAATACCTTATATCCTGTGCTAGTACCATCAGGTATCTCAACACAAACGGTCCTATCTATATATTCGTTGGCAGGGAGTAAGAACGAATCACTAGTCCAGTTAAACCATGTGAGATTTGCACGTTCCCCATCAGGAATATCTGAAAGCGTTATCTCCAACTCAATGGCCTCTTGGAAGGATTGCGTACTCCTCACCCTTATTGTGAAGTTAGTGGAGTTTCCTGCGGTGGTTTCATTTATTTTTGGGATTATAATTACTGCAATACCACCTATGGGCTGTTCTCCGATCGTAACTGCAGTATTATTGGACCACGATTCTATTATGTTTTCAACCATATCAACGGTGCGGATGCTTATTTCATATGTGCTTCCGGGGTTCAATCCGGTGGCGTTGTAGTAATTTGCCGTATTGGATACGTTCTCCACCCAGTTTCCATTAATGTAAATCATCGTATGGCTGAAATCATTCGGCTGATTGCCAACAGCCGGATTCGTCCACGTCCACTTAATCCATGTTTTGCCACTTCTTCCCTCCCTTGTCAGATTTACGACGTTGAGAGGTATCGTACCATCGACACCAAGGGTGAAATTAACCGATGAGTTACAATTGCCTGAAGAATCGTAGGTAATGATGGTAATATTCTTTGTTTCATTGGTGGAGATATCCGCTATTATCGTATCATTGGTCCAGTAATCAGTTCCAGGCACGTTTGTAAGGTTGATAATCCCGCCTGTGAAGTTTATCAACGAAACGTTCACCGTTGCGTTACTGACCACGGACCGCGTGTCGTTGATGGTCACCTTGAACGTGATTCGAGTGTTGTTCTTCACCCAGTTGTTTACTGCCTCTTCTACGGATGGATTGGTTACATCTGGTTCTGTGGTATCAGGAGTTATGGTTACGTTGTCTGATGCATTCAGGTTGTCGTAGGTGCTGTGGTTGCAGTTAACCGTGTAATTAAAGATTCCGCTGATGTTGAACGACCTGTTGTATTCATAGAGATCAGAAGTATCGTTGTAATCCATATCGTACCATTCACCGGTATCATTGAACCATACGGTGCAGTTTGCATCGCTTATTAATGACCCTTCTGATGATGTGTAGTTGGCGAAGAAAGTGACGTTTTCATCGGCATATCTGGTTTTATTGGCATAGGGCACCCCTGTGTCGGTTTCATCCCAGATCGCCAAGCGGCTGTTTTTAGTTTGTCCGCCGGCGTATGCGGTGAAATGGTCTACGGTGAACCAGAAGTGAGTGGCGTTGGAACCAAATCCTTCATAATCAGATATATCATTGGAAATCCAGTTCTCTCCTGAAGCGATGCTGAAGTTCCAATCCTCGCATCTATAAATCGTATCTACACTTAAGTTATTTGGGAAGATAAGCGTAGCATTGTTGAAGTCAGATATGTTGACAGCTATGATGCTACTCATCTCTTTTACGTCAGTTGGCAACGTTCCCGTGTAATTGGTAATTATTTGTGGAGAGACGTTAAGTTGAGCTGAAGAGAGATTCAATTCTCTGATAATTAAGCTCTCGTTGGTTGGCGTGCTTATATCTATGGTGTAGTTATCACCAAGAGTAGCTTGTCTTGACAATCCGTTCTTTTTAAGCGTGGATTTGTTAAGCAAGAGAAGCTCTTTTATGGTTCTTCTTTCCAGGTTTGCATCGTAAATAGAAACGTTTGTATCTTCTATCGTTTCGTTTTCGTTTGTAACGTTTATGTCAATATTGGCATTTGATGTTTCAATATCTATTTCAGTGTGTCCTGATGAAGATACGTTTTCGCTATTGTTCTGCACCCATACATCCCACTTAATACTCTGAGCATTAAAGCTTTCATTAATTATGGTTTTGACGTAATATGTTCCTGTATCTATATGGACTATACCATCGGTTCCATCATAAGAATGAAGAACCACTGCTACGTCTGGTGGCTTTTTAGCAAATGCAGTTATGTTTGTTATATTATGTGGCACGCCATCCTTGGTGATATTGATAACAAGTATGGCAGCATCACCATCTCTGTATTTTGCCTCACCACTAATAACCTTAGTGTTGGTCTTCGTTAGTGCTATTTCATAAATAGATAATTTAATCGTATTTGTGCTTTCATTCAATGTAGCATTTGTAGTATAATTGTCGGAATAGGATGCATTTATGGTGAAGTTCGCGGTTATGTTGTAATAGCCAGAATCGTTTTCGGTTTTGTTATAGCTGAACTGGCAATAACCAGTGGAATTCGTCTCATTGTAGCCTATTAAACTGCCATTCCAATAGAACGAGCAGTTAGCGAAACTCACAGGAACCGAATCAGAGGAATTGTAATAATTGTAAACCCTTGTGGTTATGGTCAGGTTATCATCAACAATATTTTTGGAATCCTCCTTATAGCCATCTACATGATAGCCACCCCTGGGGATATCGGTTCCGTTCAAAGGATAAATGATGTCCATGGTAACGAGTTTCTTTACGATGATGGAGCTTGTAGCATTGTTATCCGTCTCGTTAAGTTCTTCTATGACATCAAGAGGATCTACCTTTATGGTGATATTATGGGAGCCAGCAGAAGCAATCCAGTATAGGGTTACCGTACTGTTCTCGCTGAGATTAATGAGGGGGATATTTGTTGATTGGTTGTATTGATCATCAATGTAAAGAGATACATTGACATCCGTTGCATTGTCGTTTCCTGTGTTATGTACGGTGGTGTTTATGGTAAGGTTTGAACGGTCCTGTATTTCAGGTTCCGAGTAAGTGATTTGGAGATCATTTGAAGTGATATTCAAATCAGGCAATTTTAGATATATCCCTACAGTCATGTTCACGCTATTGTTGAAATTGGAGACATTATCATAGGCGATGATCGTGAGATTTTGTAATTCGTCTGTTTCACCGCGGTCTGCTACAATGGTCGTATTGGTCCAGTAATCTCCATCCTGTCTCTCAAGAACAACCTCATTTAACGTTGAATTTATGGCAGACACATTAACAGTGGCATTCTTGACACCCGATTGCACATCAGTGATAGATGCATTAAGAGTCACTGCATAGTTGTTTGCTGCCCATACATCAACCGTTATGGGAATAACTGAGGGTATATTCTCGTCTATTCCAACGGTCATGTTTATTGTGTTATTGTAAAGGCTAACATTATCATATGCAGTGATTATGAGATTAACCAATCCACCGGTATCTCCTATGTCAGCAACAACGGTCGTATTGGTCCAGTAATCTCCATCCTGCTCAAGAACAACCTCATTTAACGTTGAATTTATGGCAGAAACATTAACAGTCGCATTCTTGACACCCGCCAAATCATCGGTGATAGATGCATTAAGAGTTACAACCGAATTATTTGCCGTCCAGACACCAACCGTAATAGCAGTTACGCTTGGTGGTGCAAAGTCCCTGCCAGCGGTAAGATTAACAGAAGAGTTTAGATTTGATACGTTGTCGTATGCATAGACCGTTAGACTTTGCGTACCCTCATTCGTTGTGTTAACGATTATGGAACCGTTCCAGTAGTTTGATGTATCCACTCTATCAAGAGAGACGTTTCCAAGCGTATTGTTTATGTTTGAGACATCAACCCAAACATCAGTCGCATTTACGCCCGAAGCTCCATCCGTTACAGAAACGTTGAGATATAATATGGAGCCATTTGTCACATAGCTGCCTATTGGCTCGATTGCAATTACGGCTGGCGATATTTCGTCTATTCCAACGGTCATGTTCACGCTATTGTTGAAATTGGAGACATTATCATAGGCAGTAACCGTGAGATTAACCAATCCACCAGTATCCCCTCTGTCAGCAACAACGGTCGTATTGGTCCAGTAATCTCCATCCTGCTCAAGAACAAC